>DASQJS010000283.1:0-18177 GCA_035630995.1 Steroidobacteraceae bacterium
AGGCTTCCGGTCAGCGACAGTTCTGAACGCTGCTGGAATGGCTTTGAGAAACGAAGCGTGAAGCGCTCGCGGGTGTACTCATCGTCGAGATTGTCGGGCGCTTCGTTGGGCGCCGAATGCGAACGGAAGAGCAGGGCGTTGCCGCGCGCGCCGCCGGCGCCGAGCGCGGTGTCGACATAGAGGCCGCCGCCCAGGTACTCGTCATGATCGGTGGCGGCCGCAAAGATGAGGCCGATCTTTTCCTGCCGTCCCAGCAATCCGTTGGCAAACACCTGGCCGAGCATGAATGCCGGACCCACCTGGTCCGTGCCGCGGTTGTTCATGCGCACCACGCCATCGATCGGCGAGAAGTCCGCCTGCACCACGAGCTCGAATGCATTGCGAATGTCCGGGTCGCGTCGCGTGGTCGCCGTGACGGCAAGGCCCGCGATCTGCCGCATGGACCGCAGCGCCTGCGCCACGTCATCCTTGCGCAGCGGGCGGGCGTTTTCGAGCTGCGCGCCGATGCCATCCAGCGCGTCGTTGAATTTTCCACCGTCGCCCTCGAAGACCACGTTGGTGACCTGCGCTTCATACACCTGTAATCGCAATACGCCGCGCGAAGTCAGCGCGTCGTCGAGCGTGAATTCCGGTTTCACGTATCCGTCGCGCACATAGAGGTCCGCGAGCGCACTGGCGATGGCGCGCGTTGACTCGCGCGAATACGGGCGGCCGAGCTGGTCGCGGTACGAGGCGAACAGTTGTGGTGGTGAATACACGCTCGAGCCGTCGATGATGACCGTGGTGAGCGTGGCGGCGGGCGCAGCCTGCGGTGCGGATTTCGCGGAAGTAGTTAGCTCGACGCCGTCGGCCGGGGTGACGCCGGACAAGGCCAGCGCCATTATGACAGCCGCACAAACCCGTGGTCCGGCGAAGCGCGGGAAGCGTGTCTCGACGCCACTTATTGTCAGCTGTCCGTACATATCTGAAAGCCCGCGGGGGAATGGCACGTATTCTCCCGAAAGTACGCGCGCGACGATGCGATGCGTCTCACATTGTTTCAGGGCTTTGCTTAGTACGATGCGCCGGAAACGATGAAGGGGATTTCAGGTTATGTCGTGCGACAACAAGAAGCATTCCGCCATGTTCCATGTAGTTAGATTGACCGCCACGCTGCTGTTCGCATGCGCGGCGCTGCTCGGCGCCCCCGCGGCGTTCGCCGTCGATTCCGGCGACATCATCGTCGTCAGTTCGAAGGGCGAGGTGCACATCACCATGAACGGAGCCGAGCGCAAGGTGCGCGCCGGCGGCGTGCTCGAGCTGCCCGCACAGGTTCGCACGGGCCGCGACGGCAACGTCGAGCTGCGCCAGGGAACCACCACCGTCAGTGTCGGCCCCGAAACCCTGCTCGAATTCCCGGCGCTCGAGAAACGCGGCGCGCCCATCGATCGCATCGTGCAGCCGCGCGGCAACGCGTTCTACAACATCGGCAAACGCGACGGACGCAAGCTGCGCGTCGATACCCCATACCTGGTGGGAGTCATCAAGGGCACGCAGTTCAACGTCGCGTCGCAGGACGAGGCCACCACGATTTCCCTTTTCGAAGGACTGCTCGAAGTCCGCGCCACCGACGACAGCGACGTCGTCGATCTGAAGGCCGGCGAGATCGCGTCGCGCAAGCGCGGCGACAAGTCCATCAGCATCATCAGGATGGATGCCGGCAAAGCGCCGCCCACCAGTTCGCGCCCGTCCCCGGGCAACGGTTCGAATAGCGGGGCGCCGCGCCCCACGACCCCACGTGTCCCGCCAGCCAACCCAGGGGATGAACCGCTGGTGGCAGATCACCGCCCGATCGATGTACGTCCGGACGTCGGCCTCAATGTCGACGCGCGCACCGGCGGCTCGTCGGTCGACACGGGCGTCGCCGCCACCGTGGGCGTGGGACAGGGCCTCGACGCGACCACGAGCGTGGGGGTGAACGCCGCCAGTTCGGGAGTCAATGTCGGCGCGGACACCTCCGTCGGCCTGGGCAACACCGTCGATGTGGCCGCAAACGCGGCTGTCAATGTCGGCCCAGCCGGCGCTGACGTGGTTACCAACATTGGCGTCGATGCCGGGCCTGTAACTGCTGACGTCGGCGTCACCGCCGCGGTGGACGCGGCGGCCGGAACGGTGGACGTCTCCACGGGTGTCGGCCTGGATGCAGGCCCTGTCACCGCTGACCTCGGCGTGACCGCCGCGGTGGACGCTGCCGCCGGGACCGTAGATGTCAGCACGGGTGTCGGCGTAGATACAGGCCCAGTCACCGCCGACCTCGGCGCCAGCACCAGCGTCGATCTCGGCGCCGGCACGATCGATACCTCCGTGAGCACCAGCGTCGATGCTGGGCCGCTAACTACTGACGTGGCGGCCGGTGCCGCCGTGGATCTGACTTCGGTCGCCGTCGATACCGCCGTCGACGTGGGCGTCGTCACGCCGGTGGCCGACGTGGACCTCGGCGCCACTGCCGCCGTGGATCTGACTTCCCCCACCGTCGATACCGCCGTCGACGTGGGCGTCGTCACGCCGGTGGTCGACGTGGACCTTGGCGCCAGTGCCGTCGTCGACGTGGGCGCCGGGGCCATCGACCTGGGCGTGGACGTCGCGGGCGCCGATATCGATCTCGGCGTCAGCGTTGCAGACACCGTCGATGTGGTCGTGCCGGTCGTCGAAACCGTGACGGACACCGTCGTTGACGTCGGGGGACTTCTGGACGGCCTCCTTCGCCGGCCAGGTAGGAGATGATCCGCTTCGGTCGTCGTTATGGCTGGTGGCTGACTGCACTCGCCGCATTGATCCTGGTCGGCGGGCTACGCGCCACTGGCCAGCTGCAGTCGCTCGAGAATGCGGCGGCTGACACGCGCGCCCGATTGATGATGCACGAGGTGCGCTCCGACATCGTCATCGTCGGCATCGACGCGGCCAGCCTGGCGGAACTGAATGAGTGGCCGTGGCCGCGGCGCCATCACGCAAAACTGGTGGAACAGCTCACGCACGCCGCACCGTCCAGCGTTTTCCTCGACATCGATTTCAGTTCGCAGACCCGATCCCTCGACGATGCGCTGCTCGAAGCGGCGCTCGCGAAACCGCGGGATTTCCCCTTGGTGCTGCCGACGCATTTCCAGAACGCCACCGGCGCTGATTCCGACTTGCTCATCAGCCGGCCATTGCGCCGGTTCACGCGCCGCACCGAGCTGGCGGTGGTGAATGTACTGGCCGATCGCGATGGGCTCACGCGCCGCTGGCGAAACATCTGGACGGTGGATGGTGCGCGCATGCACAGCGTGATCGATCCGCATCGCGTGTTGCCGGACGAGCGGGATGTGCTCATCGACTATTCGATTTCGCCGTCTTCTTTCACGTACGTATCCTATGTCGATGTGCTGGAAGGCCGCGTGCAGCGCGCGGTGCTCGCCGACAAGACCATCTTCGTGGGTGCGACCGCGGTCGAACTCAACGACATGCTCGCGGTGCCCGTGCATCGCTCACTGCCCGGCATCGTGGTGCAGGCGCTGGCCACGGAGAGCGTGAGCCAGGGAGCGCTTCGTCCCTCCTCGACGTGGATGTGGGTCGCGCTGTTGGCGTTCTGGATCGCCCTGGTGTCGGTGATGTACGGCGCCAAGTGGCAGCGCAACCTGGCGGTGCTGGTATTGGCGCTGGCGTCCATCGCCGGAATTGCGCTGTTCGCGTATGCGTACAAGCGTCTGATCCTCGATTCCGCCGCGCCCATGCTTGCCGTTGCGCTGCTTTTCGTCGCCGCCACCGTCCGCTCGCTCGAGGCACAGACCTGGCGTGCGTTGTCGTATGCGCTGGGCATGCGCCGTCGCGACGCGTTGCTGAAGAGCGTGGTGCAGTCGTCGACGGACTGCATCGTCTGCATCGACGAGGCCGGCATCATCAAGACGGCCAACCCCGCGGCGTCGCGCCTGTTCGGTTGCGCCATTTATGAGCTGATCGATGAACCCATCGCCAAGTTCATCACGCTGCTGGCGGGCGATGGCGCCGGCGCCCGGCTCGGCGCGCTGCATGGTGAGATCCGGGAGTGCGACGCGCGCACACTGACCGGCGAAGTGTTCCCGGTGGAGATTTCCGTGAGCCGGGTGCGGCTCAATTCCGAAAGGCTGTACACCGCCATCGTGCGCGACATTCGCGAACGGCGCGCGCAGCAGCGCCGCCTTCAGCACCAGGCGACCCACGATTCTCTCACCGGGCTGCCGAATCGCGCCGCGCTGCTCGCGCACCTCGAGACCGCGCTCGGCTTGCAGCCAGTGCGTCCGGCGCTGGCGCTGCTCATGCTCGACCTGTGCCGCTTCAAGGAAGTCAACGACACCCTCGGCCACAACGTCGGCGACTGGGTGCTGTGCAACGTGGCGCAGCGTTTCGCGGCAGCCCTCGGCGATCGCGGTTTCATCGCGCGCATCGGTGGGGACGAATTCACGGTGGTCCTGGCCGCGCCCGAGCGCGAGGTCGTCGCAACCACCGCGCAGCTGCTCGCGGATTGCCTGCGCGAGCCCATCGACGTCGCGGGAATCTCGATCGAGGTAGGTGTGAGCATCGGCGTTGCCCACTACCCGGACGATGCGGGCGACGCGCACACCCTGTTGCGCCACGCGGACGTGGCCATGTACGTGTCCAAGCGGCGGGGCGCCACGTTCGAGTACTACGACGCGGCGCACGACGAAAACACCGTGCGCAAGCTCGCGATCGGTGGCGAGCTGCGTGCGGCCATCGCCAGCAATGCGCTCGAGCTGCACTTCCAGCCGCAGGTGAATCTGCGCAGCGGGATGGTCGAGAGCGCCGAAGCGTTGCTGCGCTGGTTTCATCCCACGCAGGGTGCGATCGGGCCCGACGAATTCATCGCCATTGCCGAGGCCACCGACCTGATTCGTCCACTGACCGAGTGGACCCTGAACGGTGCGCTGGCCCAGGTCCGTGCCTGGCGCGATCGCGGGGTACACGTGCGCATCGCGGTGAACCTCTCTGCGCGGCTGTTGCAGGACACGGGTTTTCCGGCGCAACTGAGAAAACTGCTCGAGGAGTCCGGCGTGTCTGCTGCCTCACTCGAACTCGAGATCACCGAGAGCGCGATGATGCTCGACCCGGCGCGTGCGCTGCGTGTGATCCAGGAAATCGCCCGCCTCGGGGTGCTCATTTCCGTCGACGATTTCGGCACCGGATATTCATCGCTCGGCTACCTGCGCGACCTGCCGGTGAACTCGCTCAAGCTCGACAAGTCTTTCGTCATGGGCATGCGCAACAACACCGATGATCGCGTGATCGTGGAATCCACCGCGCAGATGGCGCATGCACTCAGGCTGGAGCTGGTGGCTGAAGGCGTGGAAACCGAATGGGACGCCCGGTTTCTGGCCGCGGCCGGCTACGACTACGCGCAGGGCTATCATTTCAGCCGTCCATTGCCGGCCGACAAATGCCTGGCCTGGATCGTGGAATTCAACGCCACGGCCATGCTCACGCTCGGCGACGCCAACGTGACCACGGCGTTGCGTTCGCGCACGGAATGCGAGCACGAGGATTTCGAATCTCGCACCGCCTGAATTGGGGCCACTACCGCTGTTGTGGCTTCAGCCGCGGCACCCACGCGAATCCCATCTGGAATCCGATGTCGGGCGTGTTGTTGAGGTTCTGAAGGTTCTCCGTGATGCCGAACGATGCGACACAGCAATCGAAGCGATGTCGCACGCCAAGGCTCATCTGGAACTTGTCAGCGAGCAGTTCGTGCAAGTCCGTCTGTTCGGGCTTGTAGACACTCTTGCTCGCGTAGCCCTGCAGATTCAGGTTGGTGCGCGCGGACAACTGCCGTTCCCAGCCAATCACGATAGTCGGAATCACTTGTGAATCGTGTTCGGAGGGCATCGATTCGCCAGCGTAGTACACGGCGGCGAAGTCCATGTGAATCGCGTTGCGTTCACCGAGCCGTCGAACGGATACCTGCATTCCGTAGTCGGTGTGCCCCGTCGACAGCAGCGGGCGCTCGCCGTCGTAGGGAATTTTCACCGCAGTCTCCACCGACATCTGCCATGGCCCAGGTAGTGAGATGCCGCCGTAACGCAGCCCGAACGTCGGGTCGAGGAACCCGGGACTCTTCGGTGCATTCGACAGCACGCCCTTCGTCTGCTTGAGGTCGTAAATGAGGTGCGAGCCATTCCGTTCGACGGCGAGACGACCGTAGCTGTTGAGGCCTAACGCCTTGTGGAAACCTTCGATGGTCGAGTCCAGGAAGCCGCCCTGGTAGGACACGGCGGTGGCGAAGGCGTACGCGGTCCACTGGCTCGAGATCTTGTAGTGCACCGCCATGTCGAGCGTCGCGGATTCCAGGTCGAATAGATAGTTCTCGCCGGGCAGATCGCGGATGGCCTGGATCTCCGCCGGGCCGATCGTGCGGCGGCCGGAACCCTCGAGCGATTTGAGGTACTTCTCCGTGTTTTCGCTCAATGCCCACGTGTTCTGGTAGCCGAGCTCGGCTTCGAACGCGAAGGTGTGCTTCTCGATGCTGACCGCGTGCGCCGGACGCATGTCGAGGCGCAGAAATCCGAAGGGAGTCAGATCGCGTGAACGCAGCATGCCGTAGAAGCGGCCAGGCTCCTCGGCTTGAGCGGGAATCGTCTGTCCCATTGCAACGGCGAGGCAGAACCACGCGGCCACCATGGCCAGATTGCTCTTCATCAAAACTCCATTTCCCTCGACCGGCAGATTTACCAGCCGAGGCGCGATTCGACAATCGGATCGAGCCCCCTGAAAAGGCCGGGAGCATTGAGAAAGTACCGCCGGGACCTGCGTTGTGAAAAATCCACAAGAGTTCATTCAGGTGGGAGTATAAGGGGGCCCATGGGTCGCAGATTCACCACAGCCGGGCTTTTCTTTTGCGGTGCTGAGGCGTATCTATGCCGCGTCTCTGGGACAGCTATTCATCACCAGGAAGGTGCGTATGAAAAAGCAAATCAGGAATAGGCCCGGCAACGGCCGTGACGCGGGCACCTGCGACCCGCCGGGCACCTTCTGGGCGGATGTCGCCAGGTTCGGGTTCTAACTAGTGAAGTCGAGGGGGGACGGGAGACGGAACAGCGGGTTCAGCGGAATCCGGCGTGAGTCTCCTTTGAATCGGGCGCCGTCCGGATGCACTCCGGGCGGCGCCTTGTTCGTTGGACGATCCGCGGCTCAGCCGAGCGCGCGGCGGATCTGGCCGAGCAGCGCGGTTTCTTTCGCATCGGCGCCGTCGCTGCCACCGAGCTCGACCGCGACCTGCACGAGCGTCTTGCGAAGTTCCGCGCTCAGCGTCTTCTTCACTTCACCGAGCAGTGACTCGATTCCGGCGGCGGTGAATTCGCCATCCTGCTGGGCGACGCCCGAGTAGACGGCATCGGTGACCTTGCCAAGTAGTTTGGAAAAGTCCGCGGTCGAGGGGCTTCCGAAGATGGCCAGTCCCTTGACCTTGTTGAATAGGAAATCCCGCTCTTCGAGACTGCCCGACTGATCGGCTCCGGCAACCAGAGTCAGCACCGACAGAAAGGCTTCCGAGTCATTCGCGAATTTCATCATGATCACTCCCTGGTCATCGAAATCTCAACGGGCCGCGAAATCTACGTGATTTCCCGGCGTGTCGCAACGAAAGTGCGCGGCACGTCCGGCTATCTAATGGCCGAATAACGCGCCTCGCTGAAGCCTACGAGTAGCGTCCGGCCTCGCTCGAGCACCGGCCGCTTGATCATGGACGGCTGCTCGAGCATGAGCTTGATGGCGCGTGCCTCGGTCAGGCCGGCCTTTGCGGATTCCGGAAGTTTGCGAAACGTGGTGCCGGCACGATTCAGCAGCACTTCCCAGCCAACTGTCTTTACCCAGGTTTCGAGCTTCGTGCGATCGATGCCGGCGAGTTTGTAGTCGTGGAATTCGTAGGCAACGTCGTGCGCCTCGAGCCAGGCCCGGGCCTTCTTCATCGTGTCGCAGTTCCTGATGCCGTAGATAGTCAGTGCCATGCCTCAGTCCTTGAGCGCCGGCGAGTGACGCAGTACCAGCGTCAGGATCGAACCGGCCAGCAGGATTACCGCGAGCAGGAACAGCCCGCTTTCGAAATTGCCCGAAGTGTCCTTCAGGATGCCGACCGCAACCGGGCCGATGAAGCCACCGACTGCGCCCATGGCATTGATCAACGCGATGCCCGCCGCAGCCGAGCTGCCAGTCAGGAATTTGCCCGGCAACGCCCAGAACGGACCGCGAGTGCCGTAGTCGCCGACCGCGGCCACGGTCAGCGCGATCATCGCGGGTATGGGCGACTTGAGCAGGGCGGTGGCGACGAAGCCGACCGCACCGATCGCCGTCGGAATCGCGACGTGCATGAAGCGTTCGCCGCTGCGATCGGAGCTGCGGCCGATCAGCACCATGCCTGCCGCGGCGGCGATGTATGGGAGTGCGGAAATGAAGCCGACCTCGAGGTTGGTGAATCCGGACAAGCCCTTGACGATGGTCGGAACCCAGAGCGTGAGGCCATAACTACCGGTCTGGCAGCAGAACATGATGCCGGCGAGCAGCCAGACAGTGGGATGCTTCAGCGCATCGGCCACGCTCACCTTTTGCCGTGCCTGCGCCACCGTGTGTTCATCCTCTATGGTACGGGTCAGCCATTCCCGCTGCTCAGGGGCCAGCCACTGGGCGTCCGAAGGCTTGTCGGTGAGATATCCCAGCACTACGAAGCCAAGCGCCACGGCGGGAAGACCTTCGAGCAGGAACATCCATTGCCAGCCATGCAACCCGAGATGCCCTTCGAATCCTAACAACCATCCCGACAGCGGCCCGCCGAACACGATGGACAGCGGAATGCCGATCATGAACCAGGACACCGCTTTGGCGCGTTGCGGCCGCGGAAACCACTGGCTCAGGTAGTAGACGATGCCCGGGAGGAAACCCGCCTCGGCGGCGCCAAGCAGCAGCCGCATCACGCAGAAGCTGATCTCGCCCTGCACGAACATCATGCCGGCGGAGATCAAGCCCCAGGTGATCATGATGCGCGCGATCCAGCGCCGCGCGCCGAAACGCACCAGGGCCAGGTTGCTGGGGATCTCGCAAGCTGCGTAGGCGAGGAAAAAGATGCCGGCGCCGATCCCGTAGGCCGTATCGCTCATGCCGAGATCGGAGTTCATCTGCAGTTTGGCGAAGCCGACGTTGACTCGGTCCAGCCACGAGATGATGTACAGCAGCAGGAGAAATGGCAGCAGGCGCAAGGTGACGCGCGCCATGGTCGAGCGTTCGAGTTCCGTCATCGTGCGGAGTGTAGGGGATATGATTGCCGCCAGCTTCAGGATTGCAGGAGTTGAGAATGAGCGAGCCAGCGGGGGAGTGGATCGACGTCGGCGCCGCCGAAGACTTCAAGCGCTCGCCGCTGCGCGAGGCGAAGCTCGGCGAGCGGCTGGTGGCCGTGTCGTTCAGGGACGGCAAGTTCGGCGTCATCTCCAATGTCTGCAATCACGTCGGCGGACCGCTCGGCAAAGGCCGGCTCGACGGAGAGTTCGTGGTCTGCCCCTGGCACCAGTACAAGTTTCACCGTTGCACGGGCGAGGGCGAGCCGGGCTACGAAGCGGATAAAGTTCCAGGCTACGGCGTCAAGGAAGAGAACGGCCGGTTGTTAGTCACCGCGAAGCCGACCAGCAAGCGCGGGCACCTGCCGCACGAGCCGCATCCGCTGACGCGCTCCACCGATCGCGCACCCGGCGGTCTGCGCGTCGGTGGCATCTCCACCACGGCAATGGACGCGAAGAATCCGCGTTTCTCGACATCGGAACATCTGCTGAACGTGGCGCTCGAGCACGCGAGCACGGCGCTCGGAGCGGAAACGAAGCTGATCCGGCTCAACGACCTGAATTTTCGCAATTGCGAGGGCTACTACTCCAAGGCGGCGAAGGCCTGCACGTGGCCGTGCTCGGTCACCTCCATGGACAAGACCGACCAGCTCGACCAGGTGTACGAAATGGCCGTTCATTGGGCCGACATCCTGCTGATCGCCACGCCCATTCGCTGGGGCGCGGCCAGCTCGCTGTATTACAAGATGGTCGAGCGCATGAACTGCATCCAGAACCAGATCACCCTCAACAACAAGGTCCTGATCCGCAACAAGGTTGCAGCGTTCATCATCACCGGCGGCCAGGACGGCATCCAGGCCGTGGCCGGACAGATGATGGGGTTCTTCAGCGAGATCGGCTATCTACTTCCGCAGTTTCCGTTCATTGCGCATTCGCTCGGTTGGGAATTCGAAGAGATGGAGCGCAACGTGGACTTCGTGCAGGCCAGCGAAGGGCTGCGTGCCGGCGCTCGCGACCTGGTCGCTCGCGCGTCGGAGATGTCGAAGTGTCTGCTCGAGCGGGAGATAGCTCGCTCCACCATCGAGAGGGGCGGCCGGAAGGCGTCCGCTTAGCGACCGCTCAATTCGGCGTGGTGACCGTGACCGCGTTGAATTGCCGCATCTGGCGCAGCTGCTGGCGGGTCGAGCGCAGCAGTTCCTCCTGCATCTCCTCGAAGACACGAAGCTGCGCCGGTGTCAGCACTTCAGCTGCACGCGTGCGCATCCGCTGACTGTTTTCCCGCGCCGATTCCAACTGCGCCTCCGGAGACTCGCCGGCCATGATGATCGTGCCGGTGCCGCTGCCAAAGTGCATGAGTCCGCCGCCACGTTTCGAAGCGTCGAGTGAAATCCGGCTCCGTTCGTCCGCGAGGACGACGATGAGCGCCTCCGCCTGCTCTTCCGGCAGGAAGTCGGCATCAGAAAGCCGCGTGCGCAACTCCGTCACGGATGTGCGTTCGCCCATGGTGCTCCTGTATTGCTCGAATTTCTGCCGGCCCTCGGGGCCGAGCAGATTTGCGAGCTCCCGTTCGTTCGCACCGGCGAACTCACGGCCGATACGCTGAAAGTCGCACGATGAATCGACAGAGCACCGTGCGAATTTCTCCTGTTGGTCCAGCTGCTGTTGCGCCAGCAACTCGATGAGCCGTTCGGCCTCCTCGCCGGACATCTTCAGCGTCTGCGCGAGACGCGGGTTCGAGTTGCGCGCCATCGTCCTGAATTCCTCGAGCATTTCCGCGCGCTGCTCCGGATCATCGAGCCGCTTGATTAGCTGCTCCTGATACTTGCGCTGCTCGGCCTGAATCAGTGCATATGTGGAGCCGGGCACCGGCTCGGTGCTCGCCATTGCGCCTGGTCCTGACAGGGTGGCGAAGGTGATCGTGGTGGGCTCGGACGTCGGCGAAGGTGCAGATGTGGGCGAGGGGGCTGGTTCGATGGCCGCCCCGGGCGCCGCTACCACGGATGAAGTCGAGTAGATGGGTGGCTCTGCACCCGCGTTCGCGCGTTCGACTTGCAACTCGCGCGCAAAATAGACGGTGGACGCGGCGAATGCCGCGGTGGCCAAGGCGAGCGCGATGACGGCTGTGCGCATGTGGCTCTATATATGCCGAGACACATTGCTCGTCTAGCTGATCCACTCTTTGATGATGCGCGGCACCACGCGGGTAGCTGGACCGGGACGGAAAACAAATCCGCGCGGCACTTCGTCCATCTCCAGTGAGTTCAGCACCTTGTCCGCGTCCGCGCGTGCATCATCGACGAGCGAAGCCGCCGGATACACGCTGAGCGAGGTGCCAACTACCAGGATCTTGTCCGCGGCTGCGACATGCTCGCGCGCCTCGTCCCGGAATTGGGTCATCTCCCCGAACCAGACGATGTCGGGACGCAGCTGCGTACCTTCATCGCAGAGCTGGCCGATTTCGATGGGCGCTCCGTCGATGCGATATCGCCGGCGTGCGGGGCCCGTGCCACGGGCAAATGCCAGTTCGCCGTGTACGTGGAGTACGTTCGTCGAGCCCGCACGCTCATGGAGCGCGTCGACGTTCTGCGTGACCACAACGACGTCAAACTTCGTTTCGAGCGCCGCGATGGCCACGTGTGCGGAATTGGGCTGCGCTGCCCAGGCCTTCGCACGCCGCTCGTTGTAGAACTCGAGCACGAGCGCGGGGTTCCTCCGCCAGCCTTCTGGACTAGCGAGTTCCTGCCACGAATGTTGCCTCCACAGGCCTGCGGCATCTCGAAAGGTAGGCAGGCCGCTCTCCGCGGAAAGGCCGGAGCCGGAGAGGATGACGATCCTGGGGCGCATGCTGGGATAGCGGCCCATCTACCCGGGCGACGAGGACTTTGCGAACTTCGCCTTGATAGGGTCGAACAGCAGCATGACGAGTATGGCCCCATCGATCATGCTGAACAGCGTTTCGACCAATGACATCAGGGGTGTTGTGAGCGAGACGCCCTCCCAGGGAATAACCACGATTCCCGCCACGGCAACGCCAATGAACGTCGCGCGCGCCCAACGGCGAAACAGCAGGAGTCCAACACACGAGGCCAGGTACGCCGCGAGAAAGCCCAGCACCAGCGCGCCGAGCAGGATCTGCAGGCTCAATGGGCCGGAAAAGAGGCCACTGAGAAGCGGACCAGCTCCGTCGCCATCCAGGTATTCATTCACCGCATCCGGAAAATCCGGTTCGAGGAAACTGATGCCGATGCTGAGAGCGAACAGCCCCAACGAGCTCGCCACCAGGCCGCGAAAGACTTTGGTCATTTCCATCGCTCACGACCCCTTCATGGTTTTTGCTCGGCGGTCCGCCGGCTCTCCATGCGGCGAAAATCGTGCAGCAGGTCGTCCTGCAGCTGGTTGAACGTAATGAGTTGTTCACCGGCCAAGACGGTGGCGGCGCGAGCACGCGTGCGCTGCACGTACGCCTCGGCCGACGCCATTCGGCCTTCGGCTGGCAGCGCGTCCGCGTAGAAAAGCGACATCCGGTCCACATTGCTGAAGCCCTTTATATGCGTGCCTTCGTTGGCAAAGTCGCGCATCGCGGCTTCGCGTTCGGCGGTCAGCGCGGCCACGAGAGCGCTCGACTGTGCGCTCGAGAGTGGCGCCGTCGAGGGCAGACGTGCCGACAGGCCTTTGACGGACCTGCGCGCGGGTTCCGTCATGGCCCAATTCTTCATCTCATCGAGGCCTTCATCGCCAAGCAACTCCTGAAGAGCCTGCTTTCTCGAAGCGAGCAACTCGCTGAGCGCGGGAGTGACGCAAGCCGGATCGAGGGCGCAACGCGAGATGACCGCGCGCTTCTCGAGTTCGGTATCCGCGACTTCCTCAATGAGCTTCTGCCAGGCGCCGGGGGCGAGATTGCGGTCCTTGTCGAATCCCTCGAGCAACGCTCGCGTACGCTCGATCTGCTGGTCGCGCAGCCTGGCGCGTCCTCCCGGAGAGTCATACTTCCCCAGAAAATCCGTGGCCTGCGCTCGCATCGCGGATTTCTGCGCGTCCGTCATGATCCGCGGTGCTTCGCGCGATTCCAGAGCGCTCACCTTGGTGACGGCGGCCTTCTGGGCGGGCTCCGTGACTGAAGTGGCTGGCGCGATTGGCGCTGCTGGCGCCGATGGCGTCGCCACCACCTTCGGCGCAGGCGCTCGGGGCGCTGATGCGATCGCCAGCTCGCTCGCCAGGTGCGCCGAGTTCTCGCGTTCCATGACCAGCTGCTGGCGGAAATAGACGGCGGCGGCCGCGCAGACGGCCGTGCTGACCGCGAGCCCCGCGACTAGTTTGCTCAAGATTCGACTCCCTCCGCGCGCGGGCAAGATACCACGACTATCTAGAAGCCAGGAAAGCCGGAGCACCCGCCGGGAAGGTGCCGGCGTGATGGAGCAGGTCCACCACGCCGGAATTTCAGTCTCTAAAAGAAGTGATGCCTGTTGGAGCCGTCGTGATCACCGCGCCGCATACAGCAGCTCTTGAAACCTGCGCCCGGACAGGCAGGGGCAAGGATCCTTGCGGCCGAGCTTCTCGATGAGCTCTTTTCGTCCGCCAACCACTCGATTCCCGCGCTTCACTTTCGCTTCGGACGGGAAACCGCGCCTTCTCTTACTCGTGACCTCGAAAGCACTCGGCTTCGAGGTGATTTCTCATGCGTCGCATGGGCCACCTCTTTGGCAACCCCGGGATCGGGGGCGCGGATGGTAATGAGGCGCGTCCCCTTTTGCCAGCAAATCGTGAATGTCCCCATTTACGACTTTGCGCGCTCGCCGAACGACAGGGATGTCTGCCGCTGCGACTGCGACTGTTTCTGCCCCGTCATGCGCTGCACGCCGCTGATGTCGCCCGACGGGAAGTAAATCTCGGCGAGTCGCGAGTGCACGTTGGAAATGTGCAGCTGGATGTTGTCGATGAGCTCGTGAAGGCCGGGCTGGTCGAGCGTGGCCAGCGGGGCGCGCTGGATGAACTTGGCGGCGCCTTCGAGAACCTCGAGCACGCTTTCGCTGCGCGGCAGCGGTGTCAGCGAGCTTTCGAGCTGCATGAGGCAGAACTGGCAGGAGCGCGGGAACTGGTCGTCACGCAGCAGGAACTGGAGCACGTCGGTGCGCTTCACGCGTGTGCGCATCTTCAGGCGGTACATCTGGTACCCCGACAGTGACTTCAGCACGCTCATCCACTGCACGGTCTCGAACGGCCGAAGCTCGGGAGTTTCCGCCGGGAGTAGTTGGGCGGAGCGCACGTCGACGATGCGGCTGGTCATGTCGGCTCGCTCGAGATTGCGCCCCAGCGTGCTGAAGGTGTGCGCGTCATTGCGGTTCATGGTGCCGTCGAGCATGCCGGACAAGGTCTGCAAGGTGACGACTACGCGCTTCAGGAAATCGAAGCGTGTGCGTTTATTGATGCCAGCCGAGAGGTCCTTGTTGAATTCGGCAAAGAATTCGTTGAGCAGTTCCCAGGCTTCGGTAGGCAGGATTTCCCGCAGGGTGCGGGCGTTCTCGCGCGCTGCGGCCAGCGAGGAGCAGATGGAACCCGGATTCTGCTTGTCCGCAATGAGAAAATTGACGACGTCTCGCTCTTCCCCCTTCGTTTCCCTGGCGTCGAACTCGGCGCGATTTCCCGAGATGTCCACCAGCGGCAACCAGCCGGGCGCGATGCCACCGGGAAGGTCCAGCAGCAGGTTGGTGTTCACGCCGATGATGCGCGCGGTGTTTTCCGCGCGTTCCAGATAGCGCGAGAGCCAGTAAACGTTTTCGACGACTCTAGCTAGCATGGGGGTTCACGGTGCCGGGTGAGGAAAGTGGGGAGTGCGAACGGGCGCTTCCGCTCGCTGGCGACCTGCACGCACTCCCCACTTTCCTCACCCGGCACCTTCCGTATCAACGATCCAGGTGTCCTTGCTGCCGCCACCCTGCGAAGAGTTCACTACCAGCGAACCCTTGCGCAGCGCGACGCGCGTGAGGCCACCGGTGGTCACCGCGGTTTGCGGGCCGGACAGGATGAACGGCCGCAGGTCCACGTGGCGCGGCTCGAGCCTGTTGTTCACCAGCGTGGGCACGGTAGACAGGGTCACGATGGGTTGCGCGATGAAGCTGCGCGGATCCGCCTTGAGGGAGTCGGCGAACTTGGCGCGCTCGGCTTTGGTCGACATTGGCCCCATGAGCATGCCGTAGCCGCCCGAGCCGTCGACCGGCTTCACGACGAGCTGGTCGAGATTGGCGAGCACGTGATCCAGCTGCCTGGCTTCACCGCAGCGGTACGAAGGCACGTTGGGCAGGATGGCGTCCTCGCCCAGGTAGTACTTGATCATGTCGGGCACGTACGTGTAGACGAGTTTGTCGTCGGCGACGCCCGCACCCGGTGCATTGGCCAGTGCGACTTTGCCCGCGGCCCAGGCGCGCATCAGGCCCGGCACCCCAAGTGAAGAATCCTTGCGGAACACTTCCTGGTCGAGGAAGTCGTCGTCGATGCGGCGGTAGATGACGTCGACGCGCGTCCAGCCGCGTACCGTCTGCATGTACACGCAGTCGTCGCTATCTACCGCGAGGTCACGGCCTTCCACCAGCTCACAGCCCATCTGCCGCGCGAGATAGGCGTGTTCGAAGTACGCCGAGTTGTAGATGCCAGGCGTCAGCACCACGACCTCGGGCCGGGTTTCCTTGCGCGGGGAAAGGGCGGTCAGCATGTCGAAGAGCTGCGACGGGTAGTCATCCACGGGCAGGATGGCAGCGCTCTCGAACAGCTCCGGGAACACGCGTTTGACGACCTGCCGGTTCTCGAGCATGTAGGAAACGCCAGACGGAACGCGCAGGTTGTCTTCGAGCACGTAAACCGTGCCGTCCTTGTCGCGGATCAGGTCCGAGCCGCAGATGTGCGCCCAGGTGCCGAGCGGCGGCTTGATGCCGCGGACGTTGGCGCGGAAGTTCTTCGAGGTGGCAATGATCGAGGACGGCATCAGGCCGTCCTTGATGAATTTTTGCCCGTGGTAGACGTCGTCGATGAACAGATTCAGTGCGGCAGCGCGCTGGATGAGGCCCGCTTCGATCTTTTGCCATTCCTTGCGGGAGATGGTGCGCGGGATGATGTCGAGTGGCCAGGCGCGGTCGATGGAGCCGTCCTGCTCGTGGTAGACCGTGAACGTGATGCCCATGGCCTTGATGGCCAGTTCGGCCGCCTGCTGACGGACCGCGATCTCGTCGCCGTCCATATCCGTCAAATAACGCATCAGCTGACGCCCGGCTGCGCGTGCGCCGCCGCCGGGGCCCACGAGCTCGTCGTGGAATCCAGGGGAGGGGTATGACGTCCAGTCGGTTTTCATTGTTGGTGTGCGTGCTCGACCCAAAAATACCAGAGCCAAAAGCCCATGTTCAAAAAAGTGCGTGGGCTTAGTGTGCGCGCATCCCGATGGTGCCGCGGGCCGGGTTTCCGGCCATATTGGTGCGGCATGGCTAACAGGCCTCCTGTGTAGAATGACCGCGTGTCCATACATGTCGCACTCAATCACGTAACGCACTATCGCTATGACCGGCTCGTGGCGCTCGGGCCACAGGTAGTGCGCCTCCGGCCCGCGCCTCACTGCCGCACGCGCATCATTTCCTATTCCCTGAAGGTCACGCCGGCCAAACACTTCATCAACTGGCAGCAGGATCCGGAGGCTAACTACCTGGCGCGCTACGTCTTCCCCGAGAAGGCGAACGAGCTGCGCATCGAAGTGGACCTGGTCGCCGAAATGGCTGTGCTCAATCCCTTCGACTTTTTCCTCGAGCCTTACGCGGAAACCTTTCCCTTCGCCTACCAGGGCGCGGAGAAGCGCGATCTCGCGCCATATCTCGTGATGTTCCGCGGCGAGCCGAAGTTCAAGGCCTACCTCGGCACCATCCCCCGCGACCGCAAGCGCACCATCGATTTCCTGGTCGAGCTCAACGCGAAACTCGCGAATGACATCAAGTACCTCATCCGCATGGAGCCCGGCGTGCAGACGCCCGAGCTCACGCTCACGAAGTGTTCCGGCTCGTGCCGGGACTCGGCGTGGCTGCTGGTGCAGCTGCTGCGGCACATGGGTCTCGCGGCGCGATTCGTCTCTGGCTACCTGATCCAGCTCACGGCCGACATGAAATCGCTCGATGGCCCGCCGGGTCCGGAGAAGGACTTCACCGACCTGCATGCCTGGTGCGAGGTCTATCTACCCGGCGCGGGCTGGATCGGCCTCGATCCCACCTCGGGCCTGCTGGCGGGCGAGGGACACATTCCGCTGGCCTGCACACCCGAGCCTGGCGCTGCCGCGCCGGTCACCGGGGCGGTCGACAAGGCAGAAGTCGAATTCGAACATCACATGAAGGTGGAGCGCATCTGGGAAGCGCCGCGCGTCACCAAGCCGTACACCGAAACGCAGTGGAAGGAAATTGAGTCACTGGGTCACGCCATCGACGCGCAATTGCTCGCGGGCGACGTGCGCCTCACCATGGGTGGCGAGCCCACGTTCGTCTCGGTCGATGATCCGGATGGCGCGGAATGGAATACAACCGCCCTGGGTCCCGACAAACGGCGGCTCGCAGTCGAGGTGTACAACCGCCTCAAGCAGAAGTACGCGCCGCAAGGCCTGTCGCACTTCGGCCAGGGCAAGTGGTATCCGGGCGAGCCGCTGCCGCGATGGTCGCTCAACTGTTTCTGGCGCAAGGATGGGCAGCCCATCTGGCAGAACCCCGAGTTGTACGCGGACGAGAGCATCAAGCGGGATATCGACGCGACCGTCGCTCAGCGTTTCCTTGCAACAGTTGCGATGTCGCTGGGTGTTTCGCCCGCATTCGTGTTTGCAGCTTACGAGGACACG
>DASQJS010000284.1:0-8485 GCA_035630995.1 Steroidobacteraceae bacterium
CCCCTCGTGTTCGTCTTCAGTCTGGCCCTGCTCTCGTACCTGATCGCCCTGCTCTGCGGAGAACTGGCGCTGGTCGGCGACGGAGTGAGCGACGCGGCCCGGCGCGCGCGCTGAAGTCCGGCCCCTTTTGCTAGGAAATGGGGTCTGACCCCATTTATCCTGCCGGCATGCCCGCCCCCGAAATTGCTCGCGTCAGCGCCGAGATCGACAGGATTTACCGCAACGATTCGCGCCGCATCTTCGCGACGCTGATCCGCCTGCTCGGCGACTTCGAGCGCGCGGAAGAAGCGCTGCATGAAGCCTTTCGCGCCGCCATGGAGAAGTGGCCGGCCGAGGGACTGCCGCAGAATCCCGTTTCCTGGCTGATCTCCGCAGGCCGCTTCAAATCCATCGACAAGCAGCGGCGCGACAAGCGCTTCGATCATCTCGAGGATCGGCCCGACGTCGCCGAAGCGCTCGCCGACTCCGCACCCGCACTCGACGAACGGGAAGAACTGGAAGACGACCGCCTGCGCCTGGTCTTCACGTGCTGTCATCCGGCGCTCTCGCCCGACACGCAAGTGGCGCTCACGCTGCGCGAGGTCTGCGGCCTGACTACCGAAGAGATCGCCGCCGCGTATCTCACCCCCGCACCGACGATCGCGCAGCGCATCGTGCGCGCCAAGGCCAAGATCCGCGATGCCAACATCCCGTACGAAGTCCCCGGTCGCGATGCCTTACCCGAGCGTCTCGAAAGCGTGTTGCGCGCGGTCTACCTGGTGTTCAACGAAGGTTATTCGGCGAGCAGCGGCGAGACGGCCACGCGCGCGGACCTGTCCGGCGAGGCGATCCGCCTCGGCCGGCTCATCGTCGAGCTCGTGCCCGAACCCGAAGCACAGGGGTTGTTAGCCCTGATGCTGCTGCATGAGTCACGACGCGAGACTCGCGCGACGCCGGACGGCGAGCTGATCCTGCTCGATGAGCAGGACCGCGCGCGGTGGAACCGTGCGCTCATCGACGAAGGCGCAGCACTGGTGCGTGAGGCGCTGTCCACGCAACGCATCGGGCCGTATTCGGTGCAGGCGGCCATCGCCGCGGTCCACGCCGAGGCGCCTTCCGCAGAAGAAACGGACTGGCGCGAGATCGTCGGGCTCTACGACCTGCTGTTGCGGATCACGCCATCGCCCATCGTCGCGCTCAATCGCAGTGTGGCGGTCGCGATGCGCGACGGGCCCGAGGCCGGCCTCGTGCAACTCGACCAGTTGCTGGCTGAAGGCGCGCTCGATGGCTACCAGCTGGCACACGCAGCGCGCGCCGACTTTTGCCGCCGCCTGGGGCGCTATACCGAGGCGCGCGACGCCTACCGGCGAGCCATCAAGCTCACCGCCCAGGACCCGGCACGTCGCTTCCTGGAGAGGCGGCTTGCGGCCCTGCCCGGCTGACGAGCCACTGGGTGCCGGGTGGGGATTCCGGGGAGCGGCTTGCGGCCCTGCCCGGCTGACGAGCCACTCCCCGGAATCCCCACCCGGCACCCACCCAAGGGAGTTTTTTCGCAGACCGTTGTCGAAAGCCCATTCGCCAGTTCGACCAACTCTCAACCGAAGGAGATTCGCGTGAAGTACCTCTGCCTGGTTTACCTCTCGCCCGAAGAGTGGAATTCCGCCCCCGATGAAGCCTGCATGGCCTGCGGCGACGAGTTGCGCGCCAGCGGGCATTTCATCACCGGTACACCGCTGCATCCCGTGCACACCGCCACCACCGTGCGCGTGCGTAATGGCCAGCTGGCGGTGACCGACGGGCCGTTCGCCGAAACCAAGGAGCAGCTCGCGGGCTTCTATCTCATCGACGCGCGTGATCTCAACGAGGCCATCCAGATCGCTTCGAGAATTCCGCCGGCGAAATACGGAAGCATCGAAGTGCGCCCCACGCGCGAGCTGCAGGTGAGCACTCAACACGCCGCCGCGGCCGCCGCGCCCTGACCTGCCAACCAAGGAACGACATCATGCATTCGCAAATTTTCGTCAATCTCCCGGTCAAGGACCTGAAGCGCTCCGTACTCTTCTTTACCGGGCTCGGCTACACGTTCAACCCCACGTTCACCGACGAGAACGCGACCTGCATGATCATCGGCGAGAACCTGTTCGTGATGCTGCTGGTCGAGAAGTTCTTCAGCACCTTCACCAGCAAGGCGATCACCGACACGGCGAAGTCCACTGAAGTGCTCAACTGCGTCGCCTGCAGCAGCCGCGAGCAGGTCGATTCGCTCGTCGCCAAGGCACGCGCCGGCGGCGGGAAGGTACCGCGCGAGCCGCAGGATCACGGATTCATGTACTCCCATGGTTATGAGGACCTCGACGGCCACACCTGGGAACTCGTGCACATGACCGGCGAGCCGCCGAAGCAGTAGGAGCCGCACATGCGCTACATGATCATCGTCAAAGCTTCGCGCGACTCCGAAGCCGGCGCGAAACCGACGGACGCGCTGTTCGCGCGTATGGCGGCTTATCACGAGGCGCTCGGCAAGGCCGGCATCCTGGTCGATGCCTCGGGGTTGCAGGCGACCTCGAAAGGCTGGCGCGTCGAAGTGCACGGCGAGCACCGAAGCATCGTTGACGGCCCCTTCGCCGAGACCAAGGAGCTCATCGCGGGCTACACCATCATCCGCGTGAAGAGCGAGCAACAGGCTCGCGACTGGACCGCAAGATTCCCTAACCCAAACCTCGATGACGGCCCCTGGCACATCGAGGTGCGCCGCATGTTCGAGCTCGAGTATTTCGAACCGAACCCGGCGGTCGACGTGTTCCGCAAGCTGGCCGGTAACGGCAGACCCGTCGGCGCGTAACCCCTTGATTTTGTGACGTGAGTTGAGGTCGCGGCGGCTCGTTGCCGCAGCGAGTCAAGTGACTGAATTCCCGGCCGTTAACGGGACGGGTCACTCCACCAACGACACGCCATGAACAGACCAGCCGCTGCGACCGTTACCACTGAACTCGACCGTGTTCTGCATGCGGCCATGGCGGACGATTCCCTGGAGCTCCCGCCACCGCCTCAGGTCGTGTCCGAAGTCATGCGTCTCACGCGCGGCGAAGCCGCCGGCGCCGACGCGCCGGACGCGAGCAACACCGACCTCGCGCAGTTGATCCAGCGCGACGTCGCGCTCGCCGGACAGGTCATGCGCGTGGCGAACTCCGCGTTGTATGCGCGGCGCTCACCCGTGGTCACGCTGCCGCAGGCCATCGCGTGGCTCGGTATGCGCGAGATTCGCAACATCGCATTTGCCGTGGCGCTCAAGGGCCAGGTGTTCGCCTCGGCCTACTTTCGCACCGAGATGGCGGACCTGTGGCGCGAGTCGGTCATCACCGCGCTGTTTGCGCAGGAAGTCGCACGGCTCAAGCGCCGCAATGTCGAGTCGGCCTATCTCTGTGGATTACTGCATCGCGCCGGCATGGCGGTGATCCTCCACAATGTCGGCGCCGCCGTCGTCAGGCATCGGCTCACGCCGGGTACCGAACAGGTACTGCAGCTCGCGGCGCGCCACGAGGCCCGCGTGGGCACTCATCTCAGCATCGCGTGGTCACTGCCTCCGGCGGTGGCCGCCGCGATCGCGCACTGGAGCAATCCGCCGGCGGCGGAGTTGTCACGCACCGAAGTCATGGAAGTGGCCCTGGCGCGGCAGATTTCCGACGAGCTGCGCGCGCCCGGCGTCGGCGGCGAGCTTCCGGACTCCATGTTAGGCCCGGTTTCGAAGTGGATGGACGAACTGTCCATCTACCCCGACGAGCTGTTCACGATCATGGCGCAGCGCGCCGCCATCTACGCCACCGCGGAAAGTTACACATGAGCCTGCCATCCTGCGCCGCCGAGATCTTCGACGTCGTAGTGATCGGCTCCGGACCGGCAGGCCAGAAGGCCGCGATCCAGGCAGCGAAGGCCGGCCGGCGCGTCGCCGTCATCGAGCGCGACCGGAAGGTCGGCGGCTCGTGCGTGCACACCGGCACCATCCCGAGCAAGTCCTTGCGCGAACACGCGCTGCGCCAGCGCGTGCGGCACGTGGACCTCATGGGCGAGCCGATCCAGTCGCTGCTCGATGGCGTGGGCGCAACCATCGCTGCGCACGACACGTACATGGCGGCGCAGCTCGAGCGCAATCACGTCCGTCTGCTGCGCGGCCGCGCGAACTTCACGGCGCCGAATGAGCTGGCCATTCGCCGCATCGACGGTTCTAACGCGGTGGTGCGCGCCGGCATCATCATCATTGCCACCGGCTCGCGGCCTCGGACACCATCGCACCTTGCCGTCGATCACGAACACGTGCTCGACAGCGATTCGATTCTCTCGCTGGCCTACCTGCCGCGCAGCCTGCTCGTGCTGGGTGGCGGCGTGATCGGCAGTGAATACGCTGCCACGTTCGCTGCCCTGGGCTGCAAGGTGACCCAGGCCGACCAGTACGAGCGGCCGCTGGGTTTTCTCGATCCCGAGCTGACCTCGTTCTACGTCGACGAGCTGCGACGCAATGGCGGCGAATACATTCCAAACTCCGAGGCCGTGGCCACGACATGGGACGGCGTCTCGCAGGTACGCACCGACTTCAAGGACGGCCGCACCCTGTTCGCCGACAAGGTGCTGGTGGCTCTCGGCCGCGTTGCCAACGTCGACGGCCTCACGCTGGACGCTGCCGGCATTGCGCTCACCAGCCGCGGTCACATCCAGGTGAACGACGAGCTCAAGACCACCGCGACCGGGGTCTACGCCGCGGGCGACGTCATCGGCCCGCCCGCGCTCGCATCCGTCTCGATGGAACAGGGACGCCGTGCCGCGTGTCATGCGCTCGGGTTGTTAGTGCCCTCGGATCCGGTATCGCGCCTGCCCTCGGGCGTCTACACCATCCCCGAGATCGCCACCGTCGGGCTCGACGAGCACGAGGCGCGCCGGCACTTTGGTGGCGCCATCGTCGGACGAGCGCGGTTCGAAGAGATCGCGCGCGGCCAGATCAACGGTTGTCAGCGTGGCATTCTGAAGCTGGTGGCGGATCCCGGTGGACGACGCGTTGTCGGCGTGCAGATCGCCGGCGACAGCGCCACGGAGCTCGTGCACATCGGGCAGCTTGGTCTCGCCGCGGAGCTCGACGTGGACGCGTACGTCGACAACGTCTTCAACTTCCCGACGATGGCGGAGGCGTATCGCATTGCCGCGTTCGATATCGTGAAGCAGCGCGGTCGGGCCACGGGAAATGAAAATGTCGCGGATGTGTTAGCCGCGGTCTTGTGAAGCGGGTAGGACCGGACCTACGCCAACCCTGGCCTTCGCTCGATGAGGCACCGCGAATGCCCTGCGTATACTTTCCGCAGAGGTGATACCAATGTCATTCGCGCTGTACATGTTCGGGCTGGCGGTGCTTCTGGGCGGCATCGCCTGGGGTCTCATCACCGCAGGACTCGCAGTGACCTATGTCGTGATCGCATGCCTGATCATTGGCGGCATCGGCATCATGATGGCGGTCTCGCGTACTCGCGCCAAGGATCCGCCGGTCTAACCCAGTCGCCAGAGGCGGTTGGCGACCACGCCAATCACGGCGCAAGTGATTCCCGTGAGCGCGGCCATCGTCCCGTACGCCGCCCCGGCATCCTGACCTGCCGCTCCACTCGCAACGGCGCCCATCCAGCCGAACGCCATGCCGGCCACCGCGCCGGCCACTCCACAAGCAAAGCCAATCCTGGTGCCCAGCGGCAGCGGCGCTCGACCCGGCTTTGGGCCAAGGTCCGCGGCCGACACACCGAGCGCGGAAGCCAAAGCCATGCGCGTTTCCAACGAAGCTGTTCCATCGGACTCGACGCGCTGAACCGTGCGATGGCTGACGCCAGCCACGGTCGCCAGGTGCTCCTGCGACCAGGATTTCGTTTCTCGCATGCGCTTTACAAGATCCGCATCGACTTTCATGAGTGTTTCCATGGTTGTGCTCCTCGCCCGTTAAAGGAACGGGAAGCGTCGCGTCCAGCTAGCTAGTACGCCACGACAAGAGGCCGCCAGTTTTACGACAAGCGTGCGCCAAGGGCAGCCAGCAAACCGGCAGCGACCAGTCCGTGCAATACGGTCACACCCAGCGTCAGTGCATAACCAGGCAGATCAGGCGGCAGCGCCAGAGCCAGCGTGACGCAAGCGACGATGTTGTAGATCAGCAGCGCGCCCGCAACCCCGAGACTCGCCGGAGCGGTGGGTGTCGAACGGGCGAACCAGCAGGCGATGCCCAGTGCCAGGAGGCCTCCGCCCGCAAGTCGGGCGACGACCAGGCCCGCACCAGTCAACGGTGCGCCGAGGAGCAGAGTCGCCAGCGGCGACGGGGCAATCAGAAGTCCCAGGCCAACCGGAATTTCCAGTACTGCGCCAATCGCGAGGAGGAGTGAAATGCTTTTGGTTTTATTCATGGCAGTTGCAACCATGGATGTTGACGTCGAAATGACCGTCGATCGCGAGCTTGATCAGGTCTCCACGAATCGTCTTCATGGGTATCAAGCCGTTCAGCCCCGCCTCAGGCTAGCTGGAGCGCTTTCCCGACGGCATCTGCGACAGCCATTGGCGCGCGGCCTGCTCGGCACTGAAGAAACGCACGGTCGGGTGAATCCGATGCTCGTGCATGAGCTCGCCGAAGCGCCCACCGTATACCTGCGCATCGCGCACGATGACGGCGAGTTTTGTCCGGTAGCTCACGAACTTCTGCAGCACCTGCCCGGCGAACCCGGTCTTGAGGTCGAAGAAGTCGGGGGTAAGGTCCTTCTCGTCGAGCACCAGCCCGCCTCGCTCGACACTCGCGGAAAGGGCAGCGGAAATATCGCTGGGGGACTGGATGCCGGTGAATGCCATGGCAGGGAGTCTACAGGCCCAGCGCGCTCAACCTTGGGTGATCGTCAGGTCTACGTCCCAAACTCCATCGAAATTGGCGGTCCGCCTCGGAAATCACCAGGTCGTTGATGCTGGCGTGCCGCCGGCGCATCAATCCGAGCTCGTCGAACTCCCAATTCTCATTCCCGTAAGAGCGGAACCAGTGGCCGGAGTCGTCGTGCCACTCGTAGGCAAACCGCACCGCAATACGCGCGCCTTCGAAGGCCCAAACCTCCTTGATGAGCCGGTAATCGAGCTCCCGCGCCCATTTGCGCTTCAGGAATTCGACAATGGCGGGTCGGCCGGAGAAGAACTCCGCCCGATTGCGCCAGGCGCTGTCCTCGGTATACGCCAGCGACACGCGCTCCGGATCGCGCGAATTCCACGCGTCTTCGGCCGCCCTCGCCTTCTGCGCGGCGGTTTCGGACGTGAACGGCGGAAACGGCGGGCGTCCCTGCCCGGGCGCGTTCATCAGAATCTCTGGCTGAACTTGAAGCCGACCATCCGCGGGCGTGTCACCACACCGTAGACGATGCCTTCCTCAAACGGATTGGAGCAGATCGTGACGTCGCATTCCGAATAGCGATACAGAGCCACGCGCTCATCGAACACGTTGTCTATGAACAGCTCCGCCGACCACTTCTCCCGCTCGAAGCCGAACGAGAAATCGACCAGCGTATAGGCCTCCGAATCGCCGAGCACGTCGTTCTCCGCCGGCAGCAGCGCCGTGGCGGCTTCTCCGTTGTGCACGACGGAGGCCTGGAAGTGCGCATCGAGCCCGTTCATCTGGAACTCGTAGCGGCCCGTGAGGCTGGCCTTGAATTCCGGTGTCGTCGGCAGGCTCGTGCCTTCCGGCGCGAAATCCGCGGGCTCGTTGGCAATACAGTCCGCCTCGTTCAGCGGATCGCCATTGGCGTCCAGCGTCTTGCAGAAGTCTTCGCCCAGTTCGGCCTTCTGCACCGCCAGGCCGCCATACAGCATGAACGCGTCGGTGGCTGCCCACTGCACGTCCACTTCAATGCCTTCGAGCTGCGCATTGCCGGCATTGGATATGTTTGTCAGGCCATTTTCGCCGAGGAACGAGAACTGGAAGTCGTCCCAGTCGCCCTTGAAGATGGCGCCGTTGAAGCGCAGGCGATTGTCCGCCCACGTGGTCTTCCAGCCCAACTCGTAGTTGGTGAGAAAGTCCGCCTTGTAGGGCGGGAACGTGCCGCGGCGGTTGACGCCGCCGGGACGGAAGCCTTCCGACCAGGTGGCGTAGAACATCACGTCGTCGGTGGCATGGAACGTGGTGTTGAAGCGGAACGTGGTGTCGTTCTGCTTCACGGTGCGATCCAGGTTGGTACACGGTACCGTCTCGAACATCTGGCCGGTGTCGAAGCAGGATCCTTCACCGGTGCTCGATCCATACGGATTGGTCGCGCCAAACCCGAAGAATCCCTCCAGCGAATTCTCCGTGCGGAAATAACGCGCGCCTCCGGTGAACGCCAGACGGTCGGTGGCGTTGAACGTAACCTCGCCGTACGCCGCCATGTCGCGGTCCACGCGCCACTGCTTCGTCAGCCAGAACGTATCGTCGAAGCCGGTGACGTCACTGTCGTCGTTGAGACCCGTGATCTTGTATTCCTGC
>DASQJS010000285.1:0-9432 GCA_035630995.1 Steroidobacteraceae bacterium
ACACCATGTCGCGTGTCTACGATCGGCTCGAATCGGCCACTCTGTTACTGGCGCGTTCCGGCGCCATCAAGGATCGACTCAGCGCTGCCTGGCGCCAGTGCCTCTCCAATATCGAGCCCGAAGATGTCCCTCGCGAGCTGCGCCTGCATTATCTGGAACTGGCTTCGGCGATGCAGCGCGAACGTCCGCTGCGCGGTGAGGATGCCGTTCGGGCCACCATCCGCAAGATGTCCAACGAGGAAGCCGAGGGCCACGCGGCGTTCATCGTGCGCATGTTCTGCCGCATGACACGCCAGCAGGAGTTGGAGCTGCCGCTCCCCTCGCAGGCCAGCGCCGCGGTGGTTCAGCTGTTCGCGGCCGAGGGCTGACTCTCTAGCTAGTCGAGCTTGAACTCGATGGTGTCCCAGCGGTTCGACTCTTCGTGGCGCGCCTGGGCCTTGACGGCATCCACGAGCGCCCGGCCGTCCCAATCGACGATCTGATCCGACAGCGACGTGATTTCCTTCGGCAGCACGGCATTCGCGCCGAAAGGCCGCATGAGAATTACGGGTTTGTCTGAGGCTTTCGCGAAGGTCAGCTCGAAAAGCATGAGTTCGCTCTGCTGCCGGTACAGCCCCGGCAACGCGATTACGCACTCCGCTTGCGCCATCTGGCGCCGCAATTCTTCGCGATCAGCTTCCTTGCCGCCGCCCTTGGGCGCCTTGTCCGGCGCCGACAGGTTCACGTAGAAGAAGTTCCGGGAGCTCTCGAGATACTCGAATATCCGCAGATAGTCGTCCGTGATCTCCCATGCGTGAGTCACGAACACTCGAATTGGATTGTTTTGTGACATGTCGACCGATCCAAAGCCCTGCCTTGAGTGTAGTTTAGTGGCTTGCGTTTGGCGCCCTCTCCACTTTTGTGCGCCGCAACGTTAGCATCACTCCGCTTGCGCCTGCTCGTCTACAACATTCGCTACGCCACGGGCATTGGACCAGCTTTCCATTTGCCGTTCCCGGGAGCCGGCTATCTACGTTCGAGCCGGAAGGTACTCGACGGCATTACCAGTTTCGTCAAGGCCCAGGACCCGGACATCGTCGGGCTCATCGAAGTCGACATCGGTTCGGTGCGCAGCGGGATGGTGAACCAGGCTGAGCACATCGCCGACGCCCTCGGGCACTACACCACGTACGAGTGCAAGTACGGCAAGAGCTCGCTCAACAATTTCATGCCCATCGTGCGCAAGCAAGGCAACGCGTTCCTCGCGGCGCCACGCGTCGAGGGCGAACGCTTTCACTACTTCGATACCGGCATCAAGCGGCTCATCATCGAGCTCGAACTGGACGATGTCTGCATTTTCCTCGTGCACCTGGCGCTCAAGTATCGCCAGCGGCAGTACCAGCTTCGGTACCTGCATGACCTCATCATCAAGTCACACAAGCCGGTGATCGTCACGGGTGACTTCAACACCTTCTGGGGTACGCACGAAATCTACCTGTTCATGCGCGCCGCCGGACTGCGCAGCGCCAACGAAAAAAACGTACCTTCGTTTCCCGCGCGCATTCCGCGCATCGAGCTCGACTTCGTGCTGGTGAGCAAGGAAATAGAAATCACGCACTTCGAAGTCCCGGACGTGCGCTGGTCGGACCATCGCCCGGTGCTGTGCGATTTCAATGTTCGCGGCGCAGTCGCTTCGCAGCCCGCAGTCGCCTAGAAATAGACAAGAATACGTCCATGACAACTTCCGCGACAGGCGCCTGGGCGCTCGAGCGCGATGCCGAGGGCATCGCATGGCTCACCTTCGACAAGCCCGGAAGCTCCACGAATGTCCTTTCGCGTGAAACCCTGGTGGAACTCGATTCGCATCTCGAATCGTTCAACGGATCACCGCCGCGCGGCGTAGTCATCCGCTCGGCGAAAAAATCCGGCTTCATCGCCGGTGCCGACGTGCGCGAGTTCACGCAGCTCACGAGTGCGGAACAGGCCTTCGAGCTGGTGCGCGCGGCGCAACGAATTCTCGATCACCTCGAATCGCTGCCCTGCCCGACCGTGGCCATCATTCATGGCTTTGCGCTCGGCGGTGGACTCGAGCTCGCGCTCGCCTGCCGCTATCGCGTCGGCATCCGCAGCGACCATTTTTCCATTGGCCTGCCTGAAGTGATGCTCGGCATACATCCGGGTTTTGGCGGCACGGTGCGCGCCGTGCGTCGTGCAGGCGTACGCACGGCGATGGAGATGATGCTGACCGGCAAAACGCTGCGCGCCGACAGGGCCAGGAACGCAGGCTTCCTCGACCGGTTGGTGTATCCGGCGGATGCCGAGGCTGCCGCCCGCGAGCTGATCAATCGCCAGCCTGCGCAACGGCGGCCGCGGCTGCTCGATCGCATGCTGTCATGGCCGCTGGTCCGCGGCCTGGTGAAGAAGCAGCTCACGGCCCAGGTGCGCGCCAAGGCGCGGCCTGAGCACTACCCTGCTCCCTACGCCATCATCGACCTCTGGTCGACGCATGGAGCCCGTGGCGCCGCCGCGTACGAAGCCGAAGCGCGTTCCATCGCGCAGCTGATGCTGAGCGACACCTCTCGCAATCTGGTACGGGTTTTCCTGCTCCAGGACCGGCTCAAGAATCTGGGTGGCAAATCGAAGGTCCCACTCGCACGCGTGCACGTGGTGGGCGCGGGAGTCATGGGCGGCGACATCGCCGCCTGGTGCGCACAGCGCGGCCTCAACGTGACGCTGCAGGATCGCGAGCTGAAATTCATCGAGCCGGCGCTCACGCGCGCACGCGAGGGATTTGCAAAGCGCCTCAAGGATAAAGACAAGGCCGCGGTGCTGATGACCCGCATGACCGCGGACGTCGCCGGTGATGGCGTGCCCGGGGCGGACGTCGTCATCGAAGCCATCTTCGAGAATGCCGAGGCGAAACATGAGTTGTTCGGACGGCTCGAGCCGCGCATGAAAACGAGCGCCATCCTCGCGTCGAATACTTCATCGATCATGCTCGAGCAGCTCGACGACCGGCTCCCGGATCCGGCCAGGCTCGTCGGCCTGCACTTCTTCAACCCGGTGGCGCAGATGCCGCTGGTGGAGATCGTGCGCGGCGAGCACAGCAGTGAAGAATCGGTGCAGAAGGCCATCGCGTTCGCGCGCAAGATCGACAAGCTGCCGCTGCCCTGCAAGAGCGCGCCGGGGTTTCTCGTCAATCGCGTGCTGGTGCCTTACCTGTACGAAGCCATGTTCGCGCTGCAGGACGGCATTCCGATCGAAGTCATCGATGAAGCCGCGCTTCGCTACGGCATGCCCATGGGTCCGGTCGAACTAGCCGACGTAGTTGGTCTCGACGTGTGCAAACACGTGGGTGACATCGTGTCGAAGGCGCTCGGGAAGCAGCAGCCCGATACTGCGCGCATCGATGCGCTGATCGCCGCGAAAAAACTCGGTCGCAAGTCGGGCGAAGGTTTTTACGTCTGGCGTGATGGCAAGGCGGTCAAGTCGAAGGGCCCGCATGCTGAACCTCCAGCCGATCTCGAAGATCGCCTGGTGCTCGCGCTCGCCAACGAATGCGCGGCCGTATTGCGCGAGGGAATAGTCGCCGATGCTGATCTCATCGACGCGGGCGTGATCTTCGGCTCGGGGTTCGCGCCGTTTCGCGGTGGTCCGCTTACCTACGCGCGCAAACGCGGCGTCGAAGTCGTGGTCGCGCGCCTCGTGGAACTCACCAAAACGTACGGATCTCGCTTCACGCCCGACGCAGGGTGGACTTCCTTGAGCACGGTCCCTTAAGCCGCCTCGCTGGCGTGCTAGCATTTCGGCATGTCGGATGCCCGTGAAGTCAGCGTAGAACTGCTGCGAACCTTGACCCCGCTCGAAGGAATGAAGCGGGAAAACCTGCATGCGCTGGCCAAGAAGGTCACCGTCAAGCAGATGAATGCCGGCCGCCTGCTCTTCAAGGAAGGTGACGCCGACAAGCGCACCATCTGGATCATCAAGGGCCTGGTGGAGATTTCCGAACAGGGCCGCACCACGGCCATGATCGAAGGCGGAAGCGCCGATGCGCGTGCGCCGCTGAACCAGAGCGTACCGCGCAAGGTCACTGCCCGCGCCGTCGAAGATGTGGATTACCTCGCCATCGACGCCGATCTGCTCGACGTCATGATCACCTGGGATCAGACCGGCAACTACGAAGTCGGCGAGCTGCAGGCGCAGTTCGGAGGCGGCAATGAAGACAGCGACTGGATGACCACGCTGCTGCAGACCAAAGCGTTCCACCGCATTCCGCCTGCGAACCTGCAGGCCATCTTCATGCGCATGCAACGAACCCCCTATCGCGCCGGCGAAGTGGTCATCAAGCAGGGCGACGAAGGCGACTATTTCTACGCTATCGTCCAGGGCCGCTGCCTGGTTACACGCGAATCTCCGCTCAATCAGAAAGGCATCAAGCTCGCGGAGCTCGGTGTCGGTGAAACCTTTGGTGAAGAGGCGCTGATCGCCGAAGCCAAGCGCAACGCCACGGTCAGCATGCTGACCGAGGGGGTGCTCATGCGGCTCAACAAGCAGGACTTCCGCGACCTCATGCACGAGCCGCTGCTGCGCTGGGTCGACGAAGCTCAGGCGCTCAAGATCATCCAGAACCGCGGTCAGTGGCTCGACGTGCGCCTACCGTCGGAATACCAGAACCTGGCCATCGAAGGCTCCATCAATATCCCGCTGTATTTCGTGCGCCTGAAGTTGAACGCCCTCGATCGCAAGACGCCTTACGTGGTGGTTTGTGACACCGGGCGGCGCAGTTCGGCTGCGGCGTTCATCCTTTCCGAGCGCGGCTTCGATTCCTACGTTCTGAAGGGCGGCATCACGACGTCGAATTTGCCGATGCGACGCCCGGGCGGCTGACGCCCGAAACCTCTGCCCACAACGCACGTTGTCTCGTGCGCTTGTTGCGGTTACGCGCAGGCGTGGGTGCCGGCGCCTGGTAGCGCAGGATCTCGATCCATCCGCCAGACGCGCGTTCAAAGATGACCTTGAATCGCGCGTCATTGCCTCCGAAGGCCTTGCCCCAGCTCACCTGCGCATAATTGCCGTCGCTGACGATTTCGCAGTGCTCGCGCGGCCCGGGGTGGGCACGCGCGCGCAACTCCACCGCCAGACCCGTATCGATCTCGCCGTGCAAAGATGCGTTCTTCAGCGAGGGACGCAGGCTGCGGCGAGGTTCGCCGTGAGCATAGGCCAGCGCCGCGAAAGGTCCCTTGGGGACGACCTGCGCTTTCGGCAGCGACTCGACGATTTCGAACGGCCCGCCCGACTCCGACACGACCATCACATGGCCGCCCTCTTCGACCGACACCGCGCATCCGCGCATGGTTTCGATCGTGAGTGTTTCGACCTGCTGACCGGCGCTGTACGGGCCGTGGAAGGACCGAACCACTTCCACCAGCGCGCGACGCGCGTGTAACACGCCGAACGCGGATCGCGAATCCTGCGGCTCATGCACTTCGACTACATAGGCTTCGAACGCGGCATGCGGTGCATAGATGAGAGTGCCGGGAGCGCGCGGTGCCGGCACGCAGGGGCTCGCCGCGGCGGCGAGTGCCGGAAAGGTTGTCAGGAGCATGAGGCACATGACAGAGCGCATGACCAAATCGTCACATGGGTGGTGGCGCTTTAGTGGGCAACGGATCATCAAATTCCGTCACTCGACTGCGACCGATGTCACGAAAAACGCTGGCGGCGGATAAACCTTAAGAATCTGGAAAATGACGGCACAACAAACGTGAACTGCGTCTGGTAGCTAGAGTGCGAGGAACTTCACGCTCTGCGGTGGATGGTTACCCGAGCCCTGGGGCCCGGCTCTACATCGTGTGCGTGGCTTTGTCGCCGGCGAGCGCGCCGGCCAGGTAGGTCTCGATCTTCTTCTGGGTCTGTCCGCGATCCTGGTCGGAGAACTGCACGCCGATGCCGGCGGTGCGCTTGCCCTGCGCGCCTTTCGGCGTCAGCCAGATTACGCGACCGGCCACGGGCAGCTTTTCGTCTTCGCCCATGAGGTTCAACAGCATGAACACCTCGTCTCCGAGGCGGTAATTGCTGTTGGTGGGGATGAACAGGCCGCCATTCTTCACGAACGGCATGTAGGCCAGATACAGCGCGCTCTTGTCCTTGATGGTGAGCGTCAGGAGTCCGGGCTTGTTGGCGCCGGTGCGGCCCGTGCGTTCAGTCATGGACGTGCCCACCGCCATAGCAGTGCTTCAACAGCCATGGTCTTGTTGATTGAGGTGTGGGCAAGCTTGCGCATGTCGCGAATGGCGTCCGAAAACTCGAATAGGCGACATATCTTGGGTGCCAATGCCGCCCCTGACAAGTGCGTTACGTCGCGGATTGCGGCGGATTCGAGGATGCGATCTGTGACCCAGCTCTCAAGGCACGAGAGGCGTATCGAAAGCTCGCCTTTCGCCCAGCGTTCGGCCACGGCGGGAGGCTGAAGATTGCCGCTGCCGATGTCCTGCAGCGTGGAAATCGTATCGGTGCGCAGCTGCGCGAGTGCGGCCGGGTCTGCATCCAGCAGCGTAAAAGGTCCAGCGCCAGTGGCGGCCAACGCCTCGGCCCACGGCCCTGCCCCGCGAGCCGCTTCGAGATAATTCGCCGCGACTTCACGCGTGGGCCCCGCAAGTCGCAACCGCGAACAGCGGCTTCGGACCGTCGGCAACAGCCGCGATGGCTGGCTGGTTACCAGCAACAAGAGCGTGCGTTTCGCGGGCTCCTCGAGCGTCTTGAGCAGGGATTGCGCGGCATTCGGATGGAGCGCATCGGCCGGCGAGAAAATGGCCACTTTGTAGCCACGGCCGTGCGCAGTGAGCGTCAGATCGGAGGTGAGCTCGCGTACAGCCTCGATCTTGATGTACTGCGAATCTTCCTCGGGCGACAGCCGCGTCACGTCCGGATGCTGGTCGGCTGCGATCCAGCGGCACTCCTGGCATTCGCCGCAAGGCGCGCGTGAGGATTCGCGGCAATTGACCCGCTGAGCGATCCAGTGCGCGAGTTGCATCCCGCCAGCGCCCGGGTCTTCGTGGATCAGCAGTCCATGCGCGAGCCGGTCCGCGGCAATCGCCGCGTTCACCTCGCCGAACGGCGTGGCGAACCAGGATGGCAGCGGCAACGTGCTCACGAGACCGCGGCGGGCGGCAGTGCCAGGCACTCGTCGAGTGCCGCGATGGCAGCGGCGCAGACCTGATCGAGCTTCGCCGTCGCATCGATGACACGGAAACGAGCGGGAAAGGCGCGCGCGAGTTCGAGGTACCGATTGCGCACGCGGTCGAAGAACTGCGAAGACTCGATTTCGAAGCGATCGACCGCGCCGCGCCGCGCCTGCATGCGCTCGAGACCGACTCGTACCGGTACGTCGAGCAGGATGGTGCAATCGGGATTCAGATCCCCGTGTACCGCATGCGCGATCTGGTCGATGAGTTTGCGGTCGACGCCGCGGCCACCGCCCTGGTAGGCGTGCGTCGCGTCGGTGAAGCGATCACACAGCACCCACTCGCCGCGCGTCAGCGCCGGCCGGATGAGATTGTCGACGTGAACCTGGCGCGCGCCGAACATGAGCAGCGTCTCCGCCGTCGCGCTGATGTGTTCCTCGCCGCGCTCGAGCACCAGCGCACGCACGCGTTCCGCCAGCTTGGTTCCGCCCGGTTCGCGCGTCGCATGAATCGTGATGCCGCGCGCGCGCAGCGACTGCGTGAGCCGATCGGCGACGGTGGTCTTGCCAGCGCCCTCGATTCCTTCGAGCGTGATGAATTTCGCCGGCATCATCTGGGTACGCTTGCTCCTCTCAGTCGCGCAAGATACCGCGCGACCGCGGCATTGTGTTCCTCGAGCGTAGCGGAAAATTCGTGCGACCCGTCGCCGATTCCAGTGGCCACGAAGAAGATGTCGCCGGTTTCCAGCGGGCGTGTCACCGCTTCGATGGCTTCCCGGGATGGAAGCGCGATCGGTGTCGGCGGCAATCCGCCGCGAGTGTAGGTGTTGTACGGCGTGTCGGTGCGCAGGTCCCGCTCGCGGATGTTTCCGTCGTAGGAAGGCCCGAGCCCGTAGATCACCGTGGGGTCGGTCTGCAGTCGCATGTTTCGCCGCAGTCGCGTGGTGAACACACCGGCGATACGTGGCCGTTCGCTCGCGAGCCCGGTCTCCTTCTCCACGATCGAGGCGAGTGTCAGAGCTTCATAGGCGTTCGCGAGCGGCAGCGCGGCGGCGCGTGCGCTCCATGCCGCTTCGAGCGTCTCGGCCATCTTGCGATACGCCAGCGCGTACAGGTCGCGATCGGTAGTTCCGCCGGCGAAGCGATAAGTGTCGGGAAAGAAGCGCCCTTCCGGATGCTCGCCCGCGTGCCCGATGGCGCTCATGATCTCGGCGATTTGCCTGCCGCGCATCGTCACCTTGATCTGCGCATGCGCTTCGACCGCCCGCCGCATGTCTGCAAATGTCCAGCCTTCGATGACGGTGAGTGTTTCGAGCACCACGCGCCCTTCGGACAGCTGGCGCAGGATTTCCCGGGGGCTGGCCAGCGCCGGAATTTCGTAGTGACCGGTCTTGATCTGCGGCCATCCACGCACACGCATGACCAGTTCGACCGCCCGCCGGTCGGCCAGGGCGCCGCGAGTCTCGAGTTCGGCGAGCGCCGCGCGCACGGTCGCGCCCGGTTTCACCAACAGGGCAACCGGTTGCTGATGTGGACCCGGCGCGTCCATGACCGCATTCGCGCGCTGCCAGTAGATAGTGGCTGCCGCACCGGCGATCACGCCGAGGCCCAGAAGAATCAGGAGCAGCTTACGCATCGAGCGGCTCGATGTGCGCCGCGAGGCGCTTTGCCAGGTTGTTCATGTCGTAGAGATGCTCTCCTACGCGTCGCACGGGCACAACCCCGATACGCGCATTGGTGATGAAAACGCCGGCGGCGGAAAACAGGTCGTCGAGTGTCAGGCGCTCCTCGGCGGCGGCCAGCCCGAGCGCGGCGCATTCACGGAGCACGATGCCGCGCATCACACCGGCGACGCCGCAGCTTTGAATGAGTGGAGTCGTCACGCAGCCATCGCGCACGATGAAGACGTTGCTCATTGCCCCCGAGACCAGGTTTCCCGACGCATCGAGCAACAGGGAATCGAATACGCCCCGGGAAGCCGATTCCGCGGCGGCGAGCACATTCTCCAGACGGTTGAGATGTTTGATGCCGGCGAGCGCCGGGTTCTCGCCCAGCCTGATGGATGCCACGCACAGAGTGACACCATCAACGAGCGCCGCGTCCCGCGGCGGCGCGCGCCACAAGGAAACGAGGCGTCGCGGTATTTCATCGCCTTGCGGCGCGTACCCGCGCCGCTGCGCACTGCCTCGCGTCACGATGATCTTGAGAACCGCGAGCGGCGGGGCCACCGCCACCGCCGCATCGATCTCCGCGCGAAGCATCGCCAGGGA
>DASQJS010000286.1:0-3833 GCA_035630995.1 Steroidobacteraceae bacterium
GAAAGAATGCAGAAACGTGAAGAACTGAAACACGGGACACTGCGTATGCGTCGATTTGCGACATTTTTGTCGGCTACGACCAGTTTTGCGGAGAAAAGCGACATGGCGTGCGTTTACGGTGCTGAGATCAAGTCGGAGGCGGGGGCGAGCCCAGCGCGCGGCCTTTACGCATCTGGTCGGGCACAGCGAACCGTCCAGGCAATCCATGCGACGGTGGGTTGTGTACAGGAAGGACACCGACCCTTTACAGGTCGACATCGACATGTATATAAAACAGGTGTTTTCTATGCACGTCACTCCTTATCTATATACAAATGACTGAAATAGCCCCCCTCTGGGCCTTATCCCCGGCGCGCTTCGACCGGCCGGACATCCTGAAGAAGCTGACCGCGGCGAGCCGCCGGCTGGCGGAGCTCAAGGGCGTCGCGGCGTCGATTCCGAACCAGGGAATCCTGATCAATACCCTTGGCCTCCAGGAAGCCAAGGACAGCTCGGCCATCGAGAACATCGTCACCACCCACGACGAGCTGTTTCGTGACGCCGCATTTCCCGAAGATGCGTCCAGCCCCGCCACCAAAGAAGTGGCTCACTACAGTCTGGCCTTGCACATCGGTTTCGAGGACGTGCGAAAAAGCGGCCTGCTGACTAACAAGCACATTCTGAAAATCCAGTCGGAGCTCGAGCGCAACAGCGCAGGCTTTCGCAAGCTGCCCGGCACCGCGCTGAAAGCCAGCGATGGCCGCACCGTCTACACGCCGCCGCAGGACCCCGCGACCATCGTTGCGCTGATGACCGATCTCGAGAAGTTCATCAACGAGAACGAAGCCTTCGATGCAGACCCGCTGATCAAGATGACGCTCATCCATCACCAGTTCGAGAGCATTCATCCCTTCTACGATGGCAATGGCCGCACTGGGCGCATCATCAACGTGCTGTATCTGGTGAAGCAGGGGCTGCTCGATATCCCCGTGCTCTATCTCAGCCGGCACATCGTGCGCACCAAGTCCGACTACTACCGGCTGCTGCAGGAAGTGCGCGAGCGCGGCGCTTGGGAAGACTGGGTGCTGTACATGCTCGAAGCCGTGGAGCAGACCGCTGCCGCGGGCATCGAGACCATCCGGGCTATCAAGGCTCTGTTCCTCGACTACAAACATCGAATTCGCGCGCAGTTCAAGTTCTACAGCCAGGACTTGATCAACAACCTGTTCTCACACCCTTACACCAAGATTGAGTTCATTCAGAAAGACCTGGAAGTGTCGCGGCTCACCGCGACCAAATACCTGGACCAACTGACTGAAGGCGGATTCGTGCAGAAGCAGAAGATCGGGCGATCCAACTACTACATCAACAAGCCCTTGTACGGAATTCTCACCGGAGAAGCGATGCGGGCCGGCGAGAGCCAATGAAGGTGACAGAGCACCCGTTGAAAAAGGCGATCGATCGCCGAATTTCGGTCGCCCCGATGATGGATTGGACGGACCGGCATTGCCGGTACTACCTGCGCGGCTTCGCGCCCGACACTCTTCTATATACGGAGATGATCACGACCGGCGCGGTACTTCGTGGCGATCGCGAGAAACTCCTGCGGTTCGATCCGGCGGAACACCCAGTCGCGCTTCAGCTTGGCGGCAGCGACCCAGGAGATCTGGCGGCTTCCGCGCGGATCGGCGCCGACATGGGCTACGACGAGATCAACCTCAATTGCGGCTGTCCCAGCGATCGTGTGCACTCTGGCGCCTTCGGTGCCTGCCTCATGAAGAAGCCCTCGCTGGTGGCCGAGTGCGTCGACGCGATGCGCACCGCCGTGGCGATCCCCGTCACCGTGAAACTTCGCATCGGCGTCGTGGATGGCGCGGAGATTGGCGGCCAGGGGCTTTCGCGCCGCGAGTCGGCTCGCGAGGCGGCGGCGCGCTTCGGGGCGCCGGAACGCGCGGCGCTGGAGGAATTCGCGCGTGGCGTCGTTGCTGCCGGATGTGCCGCACTCATCGTGCACGCGCGCAAGGCGGTGCTCGGCGCCTGGTCGCCACGCGACAACCGCGAGATTCCGCCTCTTCGTTATGACGTGGTACGTGACCTTCAGGCACTCGTCGCGCCCGTGCCCGTGATCCTCAATGGAGGCCTGAGCACTTCCGCACAGGTAGTTAGCGAGCTGGCCTGGGCCGATGGCGTGATGCTGGGCCGGGAGGCTTATCACCGGCCGATGCTGCTGGCGGAGTTGTCGGCCGCAGGTGGCGAAGTCCCCTCACGCATGGAGCTGCTCGAGCGAATGACGGCCTACGCTCGCCGGGAGCTGGCGCGCGGCGAACGCCTGAGCTGGATCACGCGGCACATGCTGGGGCTGTATTCGGGACTGCCGGGCGCCAAGGAGTTTCGCCGGCAGCTCTCCGAAGGCGCGCGTGCGCCGGATGCGCCCGCTGAGCTGTTGCTGGCGGCTGGGGAAGCGTGCGAACGGCTCAGCGACGCCGCGGCTTGAGCGAATCTCAATCGCTTGAGCAATTTGTCCCGCAAGCGCGCAGACTGCCGCGCACCCATTACCCGGAGTTCCTGCATTGAAAGACGTACTGCCGATGATCCCTGGCGAGTTGAGTTCGGACTATCGCATCCGCCTCGCACTCGAGCAGGAGCACGCGGACGAGCGCCATCGACAGGCAATGTCGGAACTGACGGCGACCGCCAATGCGCCCGACGCCCGCATTCGCGCCTGGGAACGGACTCACGGGCTCAGCCTGCCGAAAAACTCCGGTCATCCGGTGTTGAACGCCGTCGCCGCCGCGACTCGCCTGACTCTCGAACAGGTCCACGCGGAACAGCTTCGACGGGTCACGCCATTGCCGGCGGCAACTCCGGCCTGATCCTCATCGACGCGGAGGCTTTGGCTCCGCTACGCGTTCCCACGTTCCGGAGTACTGGGCGCCCAACCACACGGTGGTGGCGAAAGCCGCCAGCGACTGGCGCAGAGCCTTCGGGTCAACCTGCGCCAGGGTGTCATTGGCCGTGTGGTGGACGTCGAAGTAATCGGTGCCATCGAGCCCGGGTTCGAGAATGGGCATGCCGAGCTTGCTCAGACCTTCGAGATCGGCGCCGCCGCGGGCTTCGTTGTCGCCACGCACCAGCTTGAGCGGTGCGAGCGCGCGAAAAATCTGGTCGACGGCCGGCAATTGCGCCGGGTTCACGCGACTAGATAGGCGCCAGACCGGGCCGGCGCCAAAATCCGCTTCGAAGCCAAGAACGTGGCGGGAAACGTCGGCCTGGTTCGCCGCCAAGTAAGCCAGCGAGCCCGAGGTACCAAACTCCTCGTTGGCGAACAGGACCACGCGTATGGTTCGCCGGGGTTTGACGTCGAGCTCGCCGATGAGTCTGGCGACGCCCATCATGATGGCGACGCCAGCGCCGTCATCCAGCGCTCCGACTCCCGGATCCCAGGAATCGAGGTGCGCGCCGAGAATCACGATTTCATGGGCGAGGTCGGTGCCCGGAATGTCGCCGACCACGTTGGCCGAGCGCATCTGCGGCAGGTCGCGCGAGCTGCTTCTCATCGACAAGCGTACGGGCTGGCCGCTTGCGAATTGCCGTACCAGCGCGTCGGCATCCGGATTGGATATCGCCAGCGCGGGAATACGCGGTGCAGTGGTCGTGTATCGGGTCGCGCCAGTATGTGGAAACCTCAAGTCGCTCGTGCTGATAGACCGGATCACCACGCCCACGGCGCCCGCCGCCGAGGCGGCTGACGGACCGGCGGCACGCACGGCAACGGCCTTGCCGTATCCCGAGCCATCGCGGGTGCGTTCCATTCGGTTGGCGAAGAAAACGATCCTGTCCTTGACCGCACCAGC
>DASQJS010000287.1:0-11339 GCA_035630995.1 Steroidobacteraceae bacterium
TTGAAGTTGGAGAGACCGGCGGCGTGCAACTCTTCGGCGGCACGGCGCGTCTCATCGGCGGAATGAATGCGCCCGAGCAATTTGAGCTGCCGCTCATCGAAACTCTGCGCACCCAGCGAGACCCGCGTGACTCCGGCCGCGCGATATTCGGCGAAACGGCCACGCTCGATCGTGCCCGGGTTTGCCTCGAGCGTAATTTCGATCTCCCCCGCGAATCCCATGCGCGTCCGCGCGTGTTCAATGACGCGACCGATGGCAGCGGGCGCAAACAGACTGGGCGTTCCGCCACCCAGAAAGATGCTGGTCAGCGGACGCGCGTCCAGGTCGACGAGTTGGGCATCGAGATCGCGGAGCAGGGCCTCGACGTAGCGCTGCTCCGGAAGCTCATCGCGAAGCGTGTACGAATTGAAATCGCAATACGGGCACTTCTGCACGCACCAGGGAAAGTGCGCATACAACGCGAGCGGTGGCGTTTTCATCCGCGTACCCGCTCGCCCAGTTGCGCGAGGAAAGAGCGCGAGGCCTGGCCGCGATGGCTCTGCTTGTTGCGCACTTCTCCAGGCATTTCCGCCGCCGTCCGCTTGTGGCCGCGAGGAATGAATATCGGGTCGTAGCCGAACCCGCCGGTGCCGCGCGGCGTCGTGGCGATGGAACCTTCCCAGACACCTTCCCCGATCAGCGGCGCCGGATCGTCAGCGCTGGTGAGGAATACGATGATGCTGCGATAACGCGCGGTGCGCTTCGCCGGCGGCACGTTTTCCAGTTCGAGGAGCAGCTTGCGAAGATTCTGCTCGTCGCTCGCGCCTTCGCCGGCGTAGCGGGCCGAAAACAACCCCGGGCGGCCGTTCAGCGCGTCGACTTCGATTCCCGAATCATCCGCGATGGCAGGAAGTCCCGTGAGCCGCGCTGCATTGCGCGCCTTCAGCAGGGAGTTCTCCAGAAAGGTGCTGCCGGTTTCGGGGGGCGGTTCGATGCCGAAATCGGATTGGCGAACCAGCGCGAATCCCGACGAACCTAACAACTCTGAAAATTGGCGAAGCTTGCCGGGATTGCCGGTGGCGAGCACCACGCGCTGACCCCGCATGAGCGTTTGCGTCGGCCACCGTCAGGGAGCCGTCCGCACCTCGGTCTGCATCTGGAACAACCTCCCGATTCCGTCGGCGGCGAGATTGAGCAGCGCGTCCAGTTCATGGCGACGAAATGCGTGTCCCTCCGCCGTTCCCTGCACTTCGATAAAGCCGCCACCGTTGTTCATGACGACGTTCATGTCGGTCTCGGCGCCCGAATCCTCTGCGTAGTCGAGATCGAGCACCGGCACGCCGGAGCAGATTCCCACCGATACCGCGGCGACCTGACCGTGTAGCGGCGAAGAAGAAATGAGGCGTTTCGCGAGCAACATGTCACAGGCATCCGCCAGCGCCACGTAGCTGCCGGTGATGGCCGCGGTACGCGTGCCTCCATCGGCCTGAAGCACGTCGCAGTCGAGCGTGATCGTCCGTTCGCCCAACGCGGCCATGTTCGTGATGGCGCGCAGACTGCGGCCGATGAGCCGCTGGATTTCCTGCGTGCGGCCACTCTGCTTGCCCTTGGCCGCTTCACGCGGCGAGCGCGTGTGTGTGGCGCGGGGCAACATGCCGTATTCGGCAGTGACCCAGCCCTGGTTCTTGCCGCGCAGAAAACCCGGGACGCTTTCTTCGACGCTCGCCGTGCACAGCACGCGCGTGTTGCCGAACTCGACCAGCACTGCGCCTTCGGCGTGTTGAGTGAAACGGCGCGTAAACTTGATGGCGCGCAGCTCATCCGGTGCGCGTCCGCTGGGCCGGCTGGCCATCAGGCGTTTCCGATCCAGCGAACGACCGCGGCTGATGTGTTGTCGCTGCCGGCGCCGACGACGCTCACCGAACGTTCGGCAAGCCGCACGAGCTCATCGCGCAGCGGCGCACGTGCGGGCGGGAATGCGGCGCCAATGTCGCCGTCATCGAGCCCGCCCCAGAGACCATCCGAACAGACCAGGAGGATGTCGTTGGCCTCGAGCGGTTCGCGCAGACCGATCGACATCTCGGGCAGGAACGGCTCGCCGCCCAGGCAGCATTCGACGAAATTGCGCATCGGGTGACTCACGGCCTGATCCGCCGTGATGACGCCTTCACGCAGCAGGAACTCGACATGGCTGTGGTCGCGTGTGCGTTTGAAGACCTTACCGCGACGCAGAAGATAGACGCGGCTGTCGCCGATGTGCGCCCAGAACGCACTGCCATTCTGCACCAGGCACACGGCGCACGTCGCGCGCGGCCGCAGCTCGAGTGGCAGATTGGCGCCAAGCTTCGCGACTTCCTCGTGCGCGCGACCGAGCGTCAGATGCAGGAATCCGAGCGGATCGAGAATGGGCTGTGGCGTGTGCCAGAAGCCCTCGACGAGCGACTTGATGGCCGTCTCGGCGGCTTTGGCGCCATCGGAATGACCTCCCATGCCGTCGATGACGACGAGCAGGGCGGAATGCTCCGAGACCGCGACCGAAACGCGATCCTGATTGTCGGAACGACAACCTAGCAGGCTGACTTCGGCGTATTCGATGCGCAAGGCGTGGTGGGTGGTCTGATAAACTGCCGCGCACTTTACCGCACCCCGCTCCCCTTAAGCCGAGAACTTACACGCATGATCGCCAGCATGACCGGATTCGCTCGACGCGAGCTTGCGGGAAGCTGGGGGACCCTCACCTGCGAGCTTCGCAGCGTGAATCATCGCTACCTGGAGCCCGGGTTTCGCCTGCCCGAAGAGCTTCGCCCGCTCGAATCGGACTTAAGGCAGCTGCTGAGCAAGAACCTCAAGCGCGGCAAGGTCGACTGCACTGTGCACCTGCGCAGCATGCAGGCCGCCGAGCGTGAGCTGCGCATCGACGAAGCGGCACTTTCGCGCGTGGCCGCGGCGGTGAACCAGGTGGCGCGCACGGTGCCGGGCAGCACCATCGATGCCGTGGAGGTATTGCGCTGGCCCGGGGTCATCGAGACCGGAAGCCAGGACTCGGAAGCCTTGTTAGGCGCGGGCCGCACGGTGTTCCAGCAGACACTCGACGAGCTCGGTGCGATGCGCCTGCGCGAAGGCAAGCGCCTGGGCGAACTCATCGAACAACGTTGCGCGGGGCTCGGCGCGCTGGTCACCCAGGTGCGCGCTCGCCTTCCGGAAATCCAGGCCCGCGTGCGCACGCGCCTGCATGAGAGGGTGGCGGAACTGCTCGCCGCCGTCGATCGCGACCGCGTGGAGCAGGAAATCGTGCTGCAACTTCAGCGCCTCGACGTCGCCGAAGAGCTCGACCGCCTCACCGGGCACATCGAGGAAACCAGACGCGTGATGAGCGGCGGCGAGGCGGCCGGCAGACGCCTCGATTTCCTCATGCAGGAACTCAATCGCGAGGCGAACACCCTGGCCTCGAAATCCCAGGATCTGGACACCACTCGCCTCACGGTCGACATGAAAGTGCTGATCGAGCAGATGCGCGAACAGGTACAGAACGTCGAATGAGCGCAGCAGCGGCCAGGCGGCGCGGCTCGCTGTTCGTCATCGCCGCACCGTCGGGTGCCGGCAAGACGAGCCTGGTCAATGAAGTAAAGACCCGCGATCCCTCGCTGCGCGTGTCCGTCTCTCACACCACGCGCAAGCAGCGCCCTACCGAAGTCCCCGGCCGCGACTACAACTTCGTCAGCGTCGAGGAATTCAAACGCCTGCGAGAGGCCGGCGAATTTCTCGAGTACGCCCAGGTATTCGACAACTTCTATGGCACCGGACGTGCGCAGGTCGAAGCGCTGCGTAACGCCGGGCACGATGTAATCCTGGAAATCGACTGGCAGGGCGCGCAGCAGGTGCGCAAGGCAGAACCGGACTGCAAGTCGGTCTTCATCCTCCCGCCCTCACGCGCCGAGCTGGAATCCCGACTTCGCAATCGCAAGACCGACAGCAACGACGTCATCGAAAGGCGCCTGCGGGACGCGGTCACCGATATGTCGCATTACGCCGAGTTCGACTACGTCATCGTCAACGACGAATTCGAAACCGCCGTCGCCCAAATGCTCACGATCCTGCGTGGTGGGGGAACGGAGTACGGCGCCAAAAGGCCGGCCCTCGCGCCACGGCTGGCAGACCTGCTCGGCTGAACGGCGGAGCCGGCCGCCCGAACCCGGCCGCGCTGGTCAAAAAACAGGCAAATCCCGGCCTGTTTCCAGTAGACTTTCATCCCCCCGCAGCTCGTTCCCGAAAGGCACTATGGCCCGCATTACCGTCGAAGATTGTCTCCCGAACGTCGAAAACATCTTTCAGCTCGTGCTGCTGGCCGCCCAGCGTGCGCGCCGCCTCGCCAATGGCGCCGAGCCCACCGTTCCCTGGGAGAACGACAAGCCCACCGTGGTCGCCCTGCGTGAGATCGCCGAAGGCAACATCACGCCAGAAATGCTGCGCGAGCCGGATCCCGCGCCAGTCGAAGCCCCGCTTCCTGACGCCGACAACCAGTCCCTGTTCCGTGCGCCGCAATTCGGCCTGCAAGGCGATCGTGACGTACAGGAATAAATCGTCCGCCTGATCCTTCCGTAAAGGAGCTCGCGCCCCGTGGATTACGCGTCGACGCTCCTTCAGCTTCTGCCCAGTGCCCGGCGCCTGCCGGGCCTGCGCGAGCTGATCAACAGCATCGAAGCCTATCTGCCGCCCGAACAGGTGGAGCGAGTCCGCTCGGCCGCGGAATTCGGCGCGGAAGCGCACGAGGGCCAGAAGCGGCTCTCCGGCGAGCCGTACATCGCGCACCCGCTCGCGGCCGCGCAGATCCTCGCCGACCTGCACCTCGACCCCGACACGATCATCGCGGCGATTCTGCACGACGTCATCGAGGACACTCCGATCTCCAAGGAGGAGCTGTCCGAGAAGTTCGGCGCACCGGTGGCCGAGATCGTCGACGGTGTCACCAAGCTCGACCAGATCCAGTTCAAGTCGCGTGCCGAGGCCCAGGCGGAATCTTTCCGCAAGATGGTGCTCGCCATGGTCCGCGACCTGCGCGTGATCCTCGTGAAGCTTGCCGACCGCACTCACAACATGCGCACGCTCGACGCCATGGCGCCCGCGCGGCGCCGCGCGATCGCGCGCGAGACGCTCGACATCTACGCGCCGATCGCCGGACGTCTCGGCCTGTACAACATGAAGCTCGAGCTCGAAGACCTTGGCTTCGAGGCGGCGTTTCCACATCGTTACAAGGTGCTGGACCGCGCGCTCAAGAAAGCGCGCGGCAACCAGAAGCAGTTCCTCAACAAGATTGCCGAGACCATGCGCGTGGCGCTGGCGAAGGCGGACCTGAAAGCCGACGTCAGCACGCGCGAGAAGCATCTGTACAGCATCTACAGCAAGATGCTGCGCAAGGCCGCACCGCTGTCCGAGATCGTGGACGTGTTCGGCCTGCGCATCGTGGTAGATAGGGCGGACACCTGCTACCGCGCGCTAGGCGTGGTGCATGCGGCTTACAAGCCCATGCCGGGGCGCTTCAAGGATTACATCGCGATACCGCGCGTCAACGGCTACCAGTCGTTGCACACCACGCTGTTCGGTCCGAATGGCATTCCCATCGAAGTGCAGATCCGCACCGAGGACATGCATCGCGTCGCCGAGGCGGGCATCGCTGCACATTGGAAATACAAGGTCAACGAGACCGAAGGCGACCAGGATGCGCGCGCGCGCGAATGGCTCGCGAACCTGGTCGACATGCAGGAAGGCGGCAGTTCCGAGGATTTCCTCGAGAGCGTCAAGGTCGACCTGTTCCCCGACAAGGTCTACGTGTTCACGCCCAAGGGCGAAATCCTGCGCCTGCCGCGCGGCGCCACCGTGGTGGACTTCGCGTATGCCGTGCACACCGACGTCGGCAACCGCTGCGTCGCCGCGAAGGTGGACCGGCGCCTGACGCCGCTGCGCACGCCGCTGCGCAATGGCCAGACCGTGGAGATCATCACCGCCAAGGGCGCGATGCCGAATCCGTCGTGGGTCAACTTCGTGGTCACCGCGAAAGCCCGCGCCGCCGTGCGCCACTACCTCAAGGGGCTGCGCCGCCAGGAGGCCATCGAGCTCGGCGCGCGTCTCATCAACCAGGCGCTCGGTGAATTCCGACTCTCGCTGGAAGAGGTCGCCGCGGACACACTCAATGCCGCCGTCGTCGAGCTTGGCATGCACGACATCGACGAGTTGTACGAAAAGGTTGGCCTCGGAGAACGCCTTGCGCCGCTGGTGGCACGCCGGCTGCTGCCCACCAAGGCCAGCGAAGAGTCCTTCTCCGGCGCTCCGGCGCCGCTCGCCATCGCGGGCACCGAAGGTCTGCTGGTGGCCTACGCGCGCTGCTGTTTCCCGATTCCCGACGATCCGATCTTCGCCTTCCTCTCCGCGGGCCGTGGCGTGGTCGTCCATCGCGAGAACTGCGTGAACGTCGAGGACTATCGCAAGCACCCGGAAAACTGGCTGCCGGTCGCCTGGGAGGCAACCACCGACAAGGTCTTCAGCTCGGAGATTCGCGTCGATGTGGCCAACAAAATGGGTGTACTCGCGGCAGTCGCTGCCGCCATCTCATCGGGCGACACGAATATCGAGCGAGTGGCGGTCGAAGAGAAGGATGCCGACAGTTCCTCGCTGGTTTTCGAATTGCGCGTGCGCAACCGTGAACACCTGGCGCGCGTGGTGAAAGTGATCCGCCGTATGCCCGAAGTGCTCAAGGTCACGCGTACAATCGCCAGCCACGGTCGCGGCAGCGGGCGCGACTAACACGCACAGGAGAGTTCGCGATGGTCAGGATTTCGCTATGACAACCATTCGTCAGGCAATTCATACGGATCAGGCACCGAAGGCCATCGGGCCGTACTCGCAGGCGGTTCGCGTCGGCGACACCGTGTACATGGCCGGCCAGATCCCGCTCGATCCGGTCACCATGCAGATGGTGGAGGGCGATTTCGAGAAAGAAGCGACGCGCGTTTTCGAGAACATCAAGGCGGTCATCGCCGCTTCCGGCGGCACGTTCCGGCAGGTCGTGAAGGTCACCATCTTCCTCACGGATTTCGCGAACTTCGCCAAGGTCAACGAGCTCATGGCGAAGTACTTCACCGAACCCTATCCGGCGCGCTCGACGGTCGCAGTCGCGGCGCTGCCGCGCAACGCTCGCGTCGAGATCGAGTGCACGCTGCACCTGGGTTGATACGCCGTTAAGGTGGCAACACCCGCGCCACAGCCCGCCAGTGAACAGCGGCCGGTCGCGTCCATGCGCGGTGTCGGCCCTGCGCTCGCGGAGAAACTGCAGAAGCTCGGTGTCACGCAGGTCCAGGACCTGTTGTTCGTGCTTCCGTCCCGTTACGAAGACCGCACGCAGGTTTCCGAGATCGGCAGCGTGCGTCATGGCACACGCGTGGTGGTCGAAGGCGAAATCCAGCTCACCGAAGTGGCTTATCGCCGCCGCCGCCAGCTACTGTGCCGCATCACCGATGGCACCGGCTCGCTGACGCTGCGCTTCTTCTACTTCTCCGGTGCGCAGCAGGCCAATCTTGCCCGGGGCGCGCGCATCCGCTGTTACGGCGAGGTGCGCCGCGGCCCTCTGGGCCTCGAAATCGTCCACCCCGAATACCGCCGCATCGGGGCCGAGGCGGCCCCGCTCGAAGAGGTGCTGACGCCTATCTACCCGACCACCGAAGGCGTGCCGCAGACGCGGCTGCGCTCGCTCATCGAGATCGCGCTGCGCGAGACCGAAGGTTCAGGCATTCGCGACTGGGTTCCGCCCGCGATGCTTGCCGATCTCGAATTGCCATCATTGCTCGTAGCGCTATCGATGATGCATCGGCCGCCGCGAGGAGCTCACCTGGGCGAGCTCCTGAGCGGTCATCATCCCGCGCAGCGCCGCCTGGCCTTCGAAGAGCTGCTGGCTCACCAGTTGTCACTTCGACTGCTGCGCCAGGAGATCAAGAGCGATCCGGCCTGGCGCCTCGACGACGCCAGTGGGCTCGAGAAACGTTTTCTTGCCTCGCTGCCGTTCAAACTCACCGCGGCGCAGACCCGCGCGCTCGCGGAAGTCGACGCCGATCTCACCGACGACCGGCCGATGGTCCGGCTGGTGCAAGGAGACGTTGGCTGCGGCAAGACCGTGGTGGCGGCCGCTGCTGCCGCGCGCGCCGTCGGCGGCGGACTGCAGGCCGCCCTCATGGCGCCCACCGAGTTGCTGGCGGAACAGCACGCGAAGAATTTCGAGCGCTGGTTCAGGCCGCTCGAGATACCGGTTGCATTGATCACCGGCTCGTTGCCGGCTCGCACGCGGCGCAGCGCGCTCGAGGCCGTCGCCAGCGGCGACATCAAGCTGGTGGTGGGCACACACGCTTTGTTCCAGGAATCCATGGAGTTCGAGAAGCTGGGCCTCGTGATCGTCGATGAGCAGCATCGCTTCGGCGTACACCAGCGCCTCTCGCTGCGCGACAAGGGCGCGCGCGGCGGCAGGCTTCCTCACCAGCTCATCATGACGGCGACGCCGATCCCGCGAACGCTGGCCATGACGGCTTACGCGGACCTCGACGTGTCGGTCATCGATGAACTGCCGCCAGGCCGCACTCCCGTGAAGACAGTGGTGCTGCCCGAACCGCGTCGCGACGAAATCGTGCAGCGCATTCACAGGGCCGTGCTCGAGGGCCGCCAGGCGTACTGGGTCTGTCCGCTCATCGATGAATCCGAAGAGCTGCGTTACCAGGCAGCCGAAGAAACCGCGGCCGCGCTCGCCGAAGCTCTGCCCGAAGTGCGCGTCGGCCTGGTTCACGGCCGCATGCCACCGCGCGAGAAGGAGCGCGGGATGTACGCATTCAAGGAAGGAAAGATCGGGTTGCTAGTTGCAACCACCGTCATCGAGGTGGGTGTCGACGTGCCCAACGCCACGCTGATGGTCATCGAAAACGCCGAGCGCATGGGACTCGCGCAGTTGCACCAGTTGCGCGGCCGCGTGGGTCGCGGTGCGCACGAGAGTCACTGCGTGCTGCTGTACGGCGGCAAGCTTTCCGAGATGGCGCGGGCGCGCCTCGCCGCCATCCGCGAAACCAATGACGGCTTCGTGATCGCACGCCGTGACCTGGAGCTGCGGGGTCCGGGCGAGCTGCTCGGCACCCGGCAAACCGGCCTCGCCGAAATGCGGGTGGCCGATCTGATGCGCGATTCGGACCTGCTGCCGGCCGTGCAGGCCGCTGCCGAAACGCTTCTGAAGGACAATCCCCAGGCAGTACAGGGACTTACACGTCGATGGGTGGGCTCCGGCGAGCGTTATGGCCGCATCGGGTAGCCGCCTGGCCCCGGCGTGACCCGCAGCACATAGATAAGAATCGGCGTTGAGGTCCAAATGCGAATCATTTACATTCGTACCCCAACCCATGGCCGTCCAGATCCTCAACGACATGCCCGACGCTGCGGTCCACCGCGGCGACCTCGCGGATTTCTCCGTTCACGCTCAAGAGGCGCGGCGCGGAACTTCTTGGATCTCGGGTCGCGCGGTATTCGTGGCCGCCACGATTGGCGTGCACCTCATCGCTGCTGCCGCATTCATGAGCATTCGCCAGGAGCGCAAGGCAAGCGAGCCCGAACCCATCATGGCCACGATGATGGAATCTTCGACCGCCGAACCCGAACCGCCACGCGATCTCACCCCGCCTCCCGTCAATGTCGTGTACTCGCTGACGGTGCCGCAGGAATTGGCTTTCGAGAGCGAAGCCCCGCCGGAAGTCATCCAGGCGGCCATCTCGCCGACGACGCCCCAGTTCACCCCGCCACCCATGGTCGATGTGGAATACGTGCGCGCGCCAGCACCCGTGTATCCGGCTGAATCGAAGCGCAAACGCGAGCGCGGCACCTGCGTGCTGCGCGTGATGGTCGATTCGAGTGGCCGGCCCGCGCAGATCCAGGTGGAACGCTCGAGCGGCTACGAACGCCTGGACATCGCCGCGCGCGACGCCGTGGAAAAAGCGCTGTTCCGTCCGTACGAAGTGAACGGCATTGCGCAGCCCGCGCAGGTTCTCGTCCCCATCGAGTTCACGCGCCGCCCGAGCTGAACTCCAGTCCCGCGTATATGATGCGCGCCAGTGGCTAACCAGTCCCTCACCGACCTGGATCTCACCCCGCCGCCGTCGAACGCGCGGCTGACGTACAAGCGCTACGGACGGCGCATTCTCGATCTCATCGAAGTCGCGCGCCTGAATCGCCCCATCGGCATCTGGCTGTTGCTCTGGCCGGTGCTATGGGCCGTGTGGATCGCCGGCGCCTCGCATCCGAACCCCAAAGTGCTGGTCATCTTCGTGCTGGGGACGATCGCCATGCGCTCGGCGGGTTGCGTCATCAACGATCTGGCCGATCGTGACTTCGATCCATTCGTGAAACGCACTCGCGACCGGCCCATCGCCGCGCGCCGGCTCGCGCCCTACGAAGCCATCGTCTGGTTTCTCGCGCTGATCGCCGCCGCACTCGCGCTGGTGCTGCAGCTCGATCCGGCCACCATCCGCATGTCGGTCATTGGCGCTGCGCTCGCGGTGAGTTATCCGTTCTTCAAGCGTTTCTTTCCGCTGCCGCAGTTCTATCTCGGCGTGGCCTTCAGCTGGGGCGTGCCCATGGCTTTCATGGCGCAGCTCGGCGAAATTCCGCGCGTGGCGTGGATCATCTTTTTTGCCGGCATCATCTGGGCCGCCATCTACGACACCATGTACGCGATGGTCGATCGCGACGATGACCTCAAGCTCGGCTTGAAATCGAGCGCCATCGTCTTTGGCGACATGGACACGCTGATCATCGGCGTGCTGCAGGCGCTGATGCTCTATGCGCTGTACCTCGTCGGCACCAGCATGGAATACGGCTACTGGTACAACGCCGGCCTGGTCGGCGCGGGCGTGTTCTTCGCCTATCAGCAGTGGCGCATCCGCGAGCGCAAGCCGCAGTCATGTTTCGACGCCTTCCTCAACAATCATTACGTCGGGCTTTCGGTCTTCATCGGCATCCTGCTTCAGTACGCATTCAATCCTTAGAGATTCAGTGCCAGCGTTTCCGCTTCGCAGCATCGTGGTCGTTGGCGGCGGCACCACGGGCTGGCTCGCCGCGACGACGCTGGCGCACGTGCTCGGGAGTTCCTGCCCGGTGCGCCTGGTCTCCCTGCCCGGAGAACCTGCGGATGCAGGCGCGGTTGTCAGCGTTCCAAGCCTGCACCGGCTGCTGCGGCTGCTGAAAATCGACGAGATCGCCTTGATGCGCGCGACCGATGCCACGTATCGGCTCGGGGCGATGTTCCGCGACTGGGCCGCCGCCGGCGATGCGTATTTCAACGGCTT
>DASQJS010000288.1:0-9831 GCA_035630995.1 Steroidobacteraceae bacterium
CGCTGCCAAAAAGCGAACTGGTCTCGAGCGCCGAAGTCGCCGGCGCCGGTTTCATCAATTTCCGCCTCGCCAAGGACGCGTGGTTCACGCCGCTCAAGAGCGTGGCGTCGCAGGGCGCCGGCTACGGCCGCAGCAACGTCGGCGCCGGGCGCAAGGTGATGATCGAGTTCGTTTCGGCAAATCCCACGGGCCCCATGCACGTCGGGCACGGCCGCGGCGCCGCGTACGGCGCGACGCTGGGCAATCTGCTCGAAGCCACGGGACATTCGACGTACCGCGAGTACTACGTCAACGATGCGGGCCGGCAGATCGACATCCTCGCCATCAGCGTCTATCTACGTTATCTCGAGCTGTGCGGCGAACCGATCGCCTTTCCGTCGAACGGTTATCGCGCCGAATACATCCTGCCCGTGGCGCGCGCGCTGCAGGCAATGCGTGGCGAGGCGCTCAAGCGTCCGGCCGTCGAAATCACCCGTGGCGCACCGCTCGACGCGCCCGCGGGCGACAAGGACAAACACATCGACGGGCTCATCGAAAACGCCCGCCGCGCGTTGGGCACGGACGAATTCGATTCCATCGTGATCTTCGCGCGCGACGCCATGATGGCCGACATCCGCAATGACCTCGAAGAGTTCGGCGTGCGCTTCGATAACTGGTATTCGGAGCGCGATCTGAGCCGCAGCGGAGCCATCAATAGGGCCCTCGACGCGTTGCGCGCAAGCGGCCACGTGTACGTGAAGGACGGAGCCACCTGGTTCAAGTCCACGGACTACGGCGATGACGAAGACCGCGTGATCATCCGAGAAAACGGCGTCGGCACTTATTTCGCTGCAGACATCGCTTACCACTTCGACAAGCGCCAGCGCGGCCACGACCTGCTGATCGACGTCTGGGGCGCGGATCACCACGGCTACGTCGCGCGCGTGCGCGGCGCGTTGATGGCGCTCGGCGCACCGGGTGACTGCTTCGAAGTCACGCTCATGCAGTTGGTGAGTCTCTTCCGCGGCGGTGAAAAACTGGCCATGGGCAAGCGCGAAGGCAACTTCGTGACGCTGCGTGACCTGCGCAACGACGTCGGCAACGACGCCTGCCGCTTCTTTTACCTGCTGCGCAGCCACGACCAGGCGCTGGATTTCGACCTCGAGCTGGCGAAATCCCGCTCCAACGAAAACCCCGTGTACTACATCCAGTACGCACACGCGCGCGTGGCGTCGGTGATGAAGCAGCTTGCCTCGAAAGGCCACACCTACGACGCCGGCGCAGCCGATCTGTCGCTGCTCACGAACGTCCACGAGCAGGCGGTGCTCACGGCCGTGTCGAAGTATCCGGAGATCATCGAGCACGCTGCGCTCGCGCGCGCACCGCATGCGCTGGTGCATTTCCTGCGCGATGTTGCGAACACGCTGCACACCTACTACAACGCCGAACAGTTCATCGTCGAGGAAGCGCCCTTGCGCAATGCGCGACTGACCCTGGTCCTGGCGGTACAGCAGGTGATCCGCAACGGGCTCGGCATTCTCGGCGTGTCTGCACCCGAGACGATGTAAGGCCCGTGGCCGTCAAGATCACCAGCCGCGATTTCAAACGCGCCCGACCCGGCGGCCTCAAGTTCGACGTGGCGCGCTGGCGCGAATTCGGCGTCGGTCTCGCGGTCGGCCTGTCGCTCTCACTGTTCGTGCTGATCTGGCAGAACTACCGTGAGGAGCAGGTGGCTACCGAAGTCGCCACCATACCGAAGCCCGAGCCGCGCGCCGACAAGGCCGCCGCCGGCGACGCCGAGGAAGGCGCCAAGAACTACGACTTCTACGACATGCTCCCCAAGTTCGAAGTCGTGGTGCCCGAGAAAGAACGCGAGGTCGCCAGCGATCGCGGCAGCGCGCCCGCGAATATCGAACGCCCCGGCGTCTACGTGCTGCAGGCCGGGTCCTATCGCCAGCAGTCCGAGGCCGACCGGATTCGCGCGCAACTCAAGATGCAGGGCATCGACGCCAACGTGCAACGCGTGGCCGTGGACGAAGACGTCTGGCACCGCGTGCGCATCGGCCCCATCACCGATCTCACCGAGCTCAACCGGTTGCGCGCGCGGCTGCGCACCGCGGATTTCGACGCGCTGGTCATCCGGGTGGGGGACTAGTTAGATGGTACGGACGTCGCGCCTGCGGATCTCGATCGGCGCGGCTTTGCTCACGGTGCTGGCCGCCTGCGCTACCCAGCCGCCGGCCGCACCACCGGCACCGGTGACTCCACCGCCCCCGGCCGCGCCCCAGGTGCCGCCCATCCCGCCACCGACGCACGCTGGCCTTACGCTTGCGGCCGTGGGCGACATGATGCTGGGCACGGATTTTCCCGAGAACATCCTGCCCGATGACGACGGCCTGTCGTTCTTCGATGCCGTGACGCCGATCCTCGAAAAGCCGGACGTGACGTTCGGAAATCTCGAAGGCGTGCTGCAGGACGGCGGCGAGCCGGTGAAACAGTGCAAGAACAAGAAGATCTGCTTCCTGTTCCGCACGCCCGCACGCTACGCCACGTATTTCAAGCTGGCGGGTTTCGACGTGCTGAGCCTCGCCAACAACCACGCGCGTGATTTTGGCGAGGAAGGCCGTTCGTCCAGCATGGCCGCGCTCGATGCGGCGGGCATCCATCACTCGGGACGCGAGGGCACGGTCGCCAGTTTCATTGCGAACGGCCGGCGTATCGCCATGGTCGCCTTTGCCCCAAACGTGGGCTCGAACTCGCTCAACGACCCACAGATCGGCCTGCCGCTGGTGGCGGATCTCGCGACGAAACACGACATCGTCATCGTGTCGTTTCACGGCGGTGCCGAAGGCAACGGCGCCGAAGTGCTGCCGTTCGCGCGCGAGATCTTCGCGGGTGAAGATCGCGGCAACGTCGTGGAGTTCGCGCGCGCCATGGTCGATGCCGGTGCCGACATCGTGCTCGGCCACGGACCGCACGTAGTAAGGCCGATGGAGATTTACCGGGACCGCCTCATCGCGTACAGCCTGGGCAACTTCGCGACGTACTACGGCATCAGCGTCGAAGGCATCCGCGGAATCGCGCCAATCCTGCTGGTCACGCTCGACGACGAAGGCAAGTTTGTCTCGGGGCGCATCGAGCCGACGATCCAGATCCGCCCTGCCGGTCCGGCGCCCGACCCGGCGAAGGGAGTCATCAAGCTGCTGCAGTCGCTGACGACCACTGCGTTCCCGGCCGCCGCGCTCTCGATTGGCGACGACGGCTCGTTGTCACGACACTAGGCAAGACCACGGTTCCCGGTGCTGCGGCAACGTCTCTACGACGGCCGCGTGGGCGCGCGTTCTATTCCGTCTCGTCCGTGATGTTGCGGAAGTCGACGCCGAGAGACCGCAGCTTGCGGTACAGGTGCGTGCGTTCCATGCCGACACGCTTGGCCAGCTGCCCGACCTTGCCGTTGCACAGCAACAGCTGCTGCTGCAGATAGGCGCGCTCGAACTGTTCGCGGGCTTCGCGCAACGGCAGTGCGAGCAGATCCTGCTTGACCAGCGGCTCGACGCTCGGCGCCTGGGCCGCGAGCTCGCGTTCGATTTCCTCGAGCCGGATTTCTTCGCCGCCGCCCTGCAGGAGCAGGCGCTGCACGAGATTCTTGAGCTCGCGAACGTTGTCTGGCCAGGGGTAATTACGCAGCCGGTTCTGCGCCGCAACGCTGAACTTGCGGAACTGCAGGCCTTCGCCATCCACCATGCGGTCGACGTAGTGGCGCAACAGGTCGGGTACGTCTTCGGTGTACTCGCGCAGCGGCGGTACACGAACGATGAGGGTATTCAGATGGGCGAGCAGGTCGCGGCGGAACTCTTCGCCGCGGCTTTCGATGCCCGGCTTCGACGACGACAGCATGCGCGCCTTGAACGGCACGGGGACGCTTCCGCCCACGCGCGTGAACTGGCCGCTCTCCATGGTGCCAAGCAATGCGCGTTGCGACTGCGGCGGCAGGTCTTCGATTTCGTTGATGAACAAGGTGCCAGCGCCGGCACGTTCGAGCACGCCGGGGGCGATCTGCCCGCCGGATTCGGTGCCAAACAGCACCTGGTCGGCGCCTTCGCCGCGCAGCGTGCTGGAAATGAGTGTGACGAACGGCCGCGCGGCACGCGGGCTGGCATCGTGAATGAATCGCGCGAAGGCTTCGCGGCCGGTGCCGGTCTCGCCGACCAGCAACACGGGGGAATCGTTGGTGGCGATCTGCGCAAGGTCGGCGCGCAACTGCTGCATGACACGGCTGCGACCCACGGGCACACCTGGCGATGCGGCTAACAACTTGCCGGCATGACGCTTTCTCTTGCCAGCCTCCAGGGCGCGTTCGACGGTGCGCAGGAGCTTCTGCAGCGACAGCGGCTTCTCGACGAAGTCGAATGCGCCGAGACGCGTGGCTTCGACCGCGGTTTCCACCGTGCCGTGCCCGGACATCATGACGACGGGACAGGATGACTCGGCGGCCGCGCCCTGCCACTCGCGCAGCAAGGTGATGCCGTCGGTATCGGGCATCCAGATGTCGAGCAGCACGAGGTCGGGCAGCTGGCGCGCGCGCGAGGCGCGGGCCTGCCCGGCGTCGCCTGCGACGTCCACGTCATAACCCTCTTCGGAAAGTATTTCTTTCAGAAGGCCACGAATGTCTGCCTCGTCATCGACGACCAGAATGTGTGCGGCGCTCATGCTCGCTCCTTCCTGGGTTCAGCGCGCCGGTCGCGCGTAACCAACTGTCGGGATCCGTCTGTTACGGGCAAGGATACACGCACGCGACCACCGCCTTCCGGCCGATTGTCGGCTTCCACGCGCCCGCCGTGCTCTTCGACAATCTTTTTGACAATCGCCAGCCCCAATCCCGTGCCTTTGGGCTTGCTGGTGACATACGGCTCGAACACGCGCCCCAATACCTCGCGGGCAAAGCCTGGCCCGTTATCGGTCACGGTAATGGTGGCGTATTCGGCGGAGCCGACGCTCTCAAGGCGCGTTGCGGCGACGACGTGACCACCGGGCGTGTTTTCCACCGCTTCGGCGCCATTGACGATCAGGTTGTTCAGAATCTGGCGCACTCGGCCGCGGTCGGCTTCGACGCTGTCGATGCGCGGGTCGAGATCGAGGTCGATCCTCACGCCCGATTCCTGCACGCGGTGCAGGTCCGCGACTTCGGTCACCAGCGCGTTGAGCGGAAATTTCGTGACCTTCATATCCGGAGCACGCGCGTATTCGCTGAACGCATTCACCATGGCTTTCATGGCTTCCACCTGCTGCACGATGGTGTACGTGGCGCGATCCAGGATCTGTGCGTCTTCCCCGGACATCTGATGAAGGTAACGGCGCCGCATGCGTTCCGCGGACAGCTGGATGGGCGTGAGCGGGTTCTTGATTTCATGGGCCAGGCGGCGCGCCACCTCACCCCATGCCGCGTCGCGCTGCGCCTGCAGCAATGCGCTGATGTCGTCGAACACGATGACGTAGCCACCCAGCGCGGCGGCGTCGTCTTCGGCATGCTCGTCACCGGGCAACGGTGTGCAGGCGCACACCAGCACGCGCGCGCCGGCCGCCTCGGGTTTCAGGTCGAGCTGCTCGCGCCATTCTTCTTCGCCGCGTGCGAGGCGCATCGTGACTTCGCCGACGAACCGCTCGTAGCGCGGGTTTTCGCCAGACAGCGCCGCCAGCGGCTGGCCGACTCCCTGTTCGAGATTCGCGCCGAGAATATTGCTGGCCGCCTGGTTGGCGCTGCGCAGCACCAGGTCGTGCCCGATGGCGATGACGCCCGTCGACAGGCGCGCCAGGATGATCGACAGGCGCTCGCGTTCGCGCTCCACCGCATTCTGGCTGCGCGTGTTCTCCTCGCGCGCGCGGCGCAGGCGCTTGGTCATGTCGTTGAACGAATGCACCAGGAACCCCATCTCGTCGCGCGACGGCAGCGGCAGGCGCGTGCCGAAATCGCCTTTGCCGACCGCGCGTGTGCCGGCGATCAGGTCCTGCACGGGACGCACGAGCTTCTCGGCCGAGTAGATAGCACCGTAAATTGCCGTGAGCATCGCCAACAGGAGCACCAGTGTCAGAGTCATGCCAAACAGGTTTTTCACGCCCTCACGCTGCTGGGTGAGGTTGTAGTGTTGTGAATACGAGTGCTGCACGGCTTCCGATAAGCGCGAAAGCTGCGGCGGCACCGGGTACTGCGCCACGACGAAGCGACCCTGACTCGAACCTGGCCCGGATGCGATAGGCGCGGCCGTATTGATGAGGTAATCGTCCTCCGACAGCGGTTCCAGGCTCAGATAGAGGTTGCCGGCGGCGATGGCGCTCGCGACCTCGGCGGATACGCGCGGCAGGCTGGTGGAAGTGGCGCTGGAACTGCTCGCGGCCAGCACCTGGCCGAGCGTGCCGTACACCACCACTTCGAGCGCGCCGGTCTCGACGCGCTGCACGTCAGTGGCTTCGGCCCAGTTGGACGGCGGGCTGTCGGCGAGGCGATGCGCAAACAATTCGGTGCTGCGCGCGTACTCGCGCATGCGGACGTTGACCGCCGATTTGGAAAGCTCGAGCGCGTCGGTGAGTCCCTGCTTGATCTCGACCTTGAACCAGCTGTCGATGCCCTGGTTCAGGAATTCGAGCGAGAATAGATAGACGATGATGAGCGGCGCGATGACCAGCGAACCGAAGATGGCCACCGTGCGCGCCGTCAGCCGCGAGCCCGGGACGCCGGCGCGGAATGCGCGCACCAGCTCGATGATCTTGCGCGCCAGCAGGATGCTGACCGCGATGAGCGCGATGACGTTGGCGAGCAGGATCCATGCCTGCAGCCGGCTGAACTGCATCGAGTTCTGCACCGACAACGCCAGCAACAGCAGCAGGCCACCGCTGACCAGCACCCAGAGGGCGATCAGCCCCAGGGTGCCCAGGCGTCTCAGTGCTGCAGGGACCATGAGAACCACTCACTCTCGCGGTGCCAGTCGTCGGTCCAGAACATGAGCACGCGCATGGTGTCGGAGAGCCGGCCGCGGCGCACGCCGGCGCGCAGGGCCACGCGATACTGGCGGTTGGTCGAGAGCTGCGGGGACAGGAGGAATGGCCACGCATCCACGGTGCCGAGTGCTTCGAGCGCTTCTTCCAGCGTCGCGTAACTGTGTTGATCGAGGTTGCGGTCATCGACGTCGCGCGCCACGTAGCGATCGCTGACCGCGTGATAGAGAAGTTCCCGCCGCAGGGTGTATTCGGCCACCGTCTCGTCCACCCAGAAGCGGCGCTCACGTGACACGACCACATCGAGGTCGAAGTTCAACATCAGGCCGTCCTTGAGCGCTGCGCGAATGTCGTCGTTGACCGGATAGGTAACGCGCGCAAAGAGCTGGAACACGCCCTGCTCCGGCTTGACGTACGCCGAACGGACCTCGAGCACACCATCGAGCACGTCGGCGCGCACGACCCCGCCTGGCGACACGCTCAACAGCGCGGCAAGCAGCAGCAGACCGAGGTTATTCGCGCGGAACTGCATTGGTTCCTCTTAGTGGGTTGTCAGGATAGCTTAGTGAGACAGGCATAGTAGAAGCCATCCGTGCCCGCGATTCCTCCCGGCAGCAACTGCCAGCCGACCGTCCGATCGAGCAGGCCAGGCGGCCGCGCGAGACCTTCCGGCCATGGCGCCAGCGCCGCGCGCGGGAACGCGTCCAGGAATTCGGCCACCACCCCTTCGTTCTCCACCGGCATCACCGAGCAGGTGCAGTAGATCAGACGGCCGCCGGGCCTCAGTAGTTCGAATGCGGTGGCGAGAATCTGCCGCTGGGTGGCCGCGAAGGATTCGATGTCGGCCGGCCGGCGAAGCAGCTTGATATCGGGATGGCGGCGGATCACGCCCGTGGCCGAACAAGGCGCGTCCACCAGCACCCGATCGAAATGGGCGAGCTGAAGCGAAGGTGGGGCAGTCCGGAGGTCGGCTTTCACCAGGATCGCGTCGCGCCCCGCCCGCTCGAGATTTTCCCGGACACGCGCCAGCCGCAGCGCGTCGTCATCGACGGCGATGAGCTCGGCGAGCCCGGCGGTGCGTTGCGCGATGTGCAGCGTCTTGCCGCCGGGCGCTGCGCAGGCGTCGAGCACTCGCATGCCGGGCTGCGCATCGAGCAAGGGTGCGGCGAGTTGCGCGCCGCAATCCTGTACCGACACCGCGCCAGTTTCGAAACCCGGCAGCACCTGCACGGGAGCGGGGCGATCCAGCACCATCGCGTCGCGATTCCACTCGACTGCGGTCGCATCGCGTCCGATGGCACGCAGCGAGCGCAGAAAATCTTCGGCGGAGGTAAGCGCCGGATCGAGCCTCAGTACCATGGGTGGATGCTGGTTGTTCGCGTCGAGGATTTCGGGCGCGCGCTCACTCCAAGCCGTGTTCAACGCCTCCACCAGCCACTGCGGATGGGCGTGCCGTTGACTCAGTTTTTCGTCGGCCGTCGCCAGCAACTGCGCGCGCTCCGCGACGAACCGGCGCAGCACGGCATTGACGACCCCGCTGGCGCGCCCTTCTTCGAGCACGCGGCTCGCGTCCACACCCAGGTGGACCTGCGCCTCGGCGGCACCGCGCGAGTATTCGACCTGGTGCGCCGTGGTAACCAGCAACGCCGCGAGCCGGGGAGACAATTCGTCGAAGGGACGGTTGAGCAGAGGCGTGAGCGCGGGCTTGAGCCGCAGGTACCAGCGCAACGTTCCCAAGGTGATGGCGCGTACGGCCGCGCGGTCTTGTCGCTCGTGGGCGGCTTCGAGTGCCGCGTCCGAAGAACGACCTTCGAAAACCACATCGTGGACGGCGAGCGCCGCGGCGGCCAGGGTTTCAGCGCCCGGTGCGTATTGGGTGCGGCGCGGTGGCGGCGGCGGATTGCGACGGACTTTCTTCATGAACCGAACCTCAGGCCCGCGACGCGTACGGCGTTGGCGAAATCGCGTGCCGATATCGGCCGTTTGCCGGCGCGCTGCAGCTCGCAAACGGCGAGCACACCCTCGCCGCAGGCGACCCGCAGGCCGTCGTCGGCGAGGCCTAACAACGTGCCTGGTTCGGCATGGACGCCGCCCGGCTCGGCCACGCGCGCGCGCAGCACGCGCAGGGTCTCATTGCCGAAACACGTTTCGGCGACGGGCCAGGGATTGAACGCGCGCACCTGGCGATCGAGCTGGACGGCGCTCGCCGACCAGTCGAGTGCGGCCTCCGACTTTTCGATCTTCGGCGCATGGCTCGCGCCCGTCGCGTGTTGTGCGCGCGGCCGAAGCGTTCCGGCCGCAAGTCCATCGAGCGCCTCGATCAGCGCGACGGCGCCGAGTTCCGACAGCGCGTCGTGCAGATCGCCTGCGGTGTCGTGCAGTCCGATCGAGCGGCTGCGTTCGAGCAGCATGGGGCCGGTGTCGAGTCCCGCGTCGAGCTGCATGATGGTGACGCCGGTTTCCGCATCGCCCGCGAGAATTGCGCGCTGGATCGGCGCGGCACCGCGCCAGCGTGGCAGCAGCGAACCGTGGATGTTCAGGCATCCCAGGCGAGGCAGGTCCAGCGCCGCTTGCGGAAGAATGAGCCCGTAGGCGACGACCACGAGCACGTCCGGCGCCCATTGCGCGAGGTCGGCGTGCCCCTCGGGAGTCTTGAGCGTTGACGGCTGCGCAATCGGCAGCCGGTGTTCGGCGGCCAGTAGTTTGACCGGCGATGCGCGCAGATGCTGTCCGCGTCCCGCGGGGCGGTCCGGCTGGGTCAGCACGCCAACGACCTGATGCGTGGACTTGAGCAGAGCGCGGAGAGCGGGCAACGCAAACTGCGGTGTGCCCGCGAAGGCAATACGAAAGGAGGTCATGGGC
>DASQJS010000289.1:0-11065 GCA_035630995.1 Steroidobacteraceae bacterium
ATAACCCGCGCTCAGGTTGAGCAGGCGGATCTTCGGGTCTTCTCCACCATCCTCATCACCGCCGCCGCAGGCGTTGAGCGCGAGCGTCGCCACGAGACCCAGGACCCAAGTTGCTCCGTTACGAATTCTCATTCCATTCTCTCCATCTATGCGTCAGAACGCGGTGCCGACTGAAAACTGAAAGGGATCGAGCTCGTCGCCGAACTCGAGTCGTGTCTCACCCTGGTAACGCAGCGGTACTGCCCAGGAAAATCGGAACAAGCCCATGGGCGACAGCCACTGCACGGAGATGCCTGCCGAACTGCGCAGCTCACCCAGGTCGAAGCGGTAGTCGGTGCGGTCACCCCGCTTGTTGCGGAATTCGGTGTCGCCCAGGTAGAACGACTGCCCGATGTCGTAGAACAGGCTCACGCGCGCCGCGCTTGCGAACTTCGCCGGCAGCGGCACGATGGCTTCGAACTGCGCCGACACACCCGCATCACCGCCGTAAGGATTGCCCAGCGAATCGCGCGGCCCGAGCGAGCCGTCGCGGAATCCGCGCACCGAATCGCTGCCGCCCGTGAACACATGACGATGCGGCGGCACCCCCGTGGTCTCACCAAATGCCGTGGACCAGCCGAGATTGGTGGTGACCGACAACGGGAATCGATCGAGCAGGTCGAATCCGGGAATCCTGAAGAACTGCTGCGAACGGAAGTTCGCGGAGGCGTAGCTCACCTCATTGCTTGGCGGCGCAAATGCGAGGCTCAGGCGGTGCGAGCCGCCTCGCGTCGGAAACAGCGTGCGGTCGCGGCTGTCGTAGAGCCATCCGCCGGTGATCTCGAAGGTATCGAGAATCGTGCCCAGAACCCGGTCCGTCCCCACACGGCGAAAATAGTAGTCACCGTTGTTGCGCACCCAATCGCGCAGCTGCGTCGAGCTGCTGGAGGCCGTCGCCAGGTTTTCGTGGCTGTAGACAAATCCGAGGTTGAGGTACTGCTCTTCGGCGATCGGATAGCCGGCGCTGGCGCCGACGCTGTAGGTCTGCGTCGTGAACTGCGAAAACGACGAGGTAATCCGTTCCCGTTCCACGTATGAAGCGTTGAGCGAGCGGGAGATGCCGTCGACCGTGAAATACGGATCGGTGTGCGCAACGCTGTATAGTTGGCCGTACCTGCCGCCGTTGAACTCGGCGGCGAGCCGGTCCCCGGAACCGAACAGGTTGCTGTCGACGAAGTTGCCGCTGAGCGTGAACGACTGCCGCTCCGAGTAGCCGACGCCCCCGCCGAGTGTCGACGACGGCCCCTCTTCGACCGTGACGTCGATGTCGACGAGGTCGGGCGTTCCCTCCACCCGCTTCGTCTCCGACTCCACCTTCTCTATATAAGGGAGGCGCTGCAGGCGCTCCTCCGAACGCGCGATCGCCGCATTCGACAACACTGCACCCTCGAGCTGACGCAGCTCACGGCGCAGCACCTCATCGCGGGTTTTCTCCACACCTTCGAAGTTGATGCGCCGGACGTAAGTGCGCGCATTCGGCTCAATCATGAAAGTCAGCCCGATCTCGCCGGTAGCCGGATTCGCGTTCGGCACCGTGGCGACCTCCGCGAATCCGAAACCGGCTTCGCTCAGGCGATTGCGCAGCGCTTCCTCCGTGGCGGCGATGAGACGCTGCGAATACTGGTCTCCAGGCCGGACGAGAACGTATTGCCGCAGCACCTCTTCGGGCACGACGAAACGGCCCGCCAGCTTGACGGCGCCCGCCTTCCAGATGGCGCCTTCGAACACATTCAGCGTGATGAACAGATCGTCCTTCTCCGGCGAGATCGTCACCTGCGTCGAGGTGATCTCGAAGTCCGCATAGCCGCGGTCCATGTAATAAGAGCGCAGCTTTTCCAGATCGCCCTCGAGCGCATGGCGCGAGTACTTGTCGTCCCCGCGGTAGAACGACAGCCAGTTGGAAGACTTGAGTGCCATGCCGGAGAGCAGTTCTTCGTCGGTGAAGTGCTCGTTACCCACCACGTTGATCCCGCGGATGCGCACGTGCTTGCCCTCGACGATCTCCACGTGCACGTCGACCAGGTTCCCGGGCTGCTCCTCGACCTTCGCGTCGACGCGCACATCGTAGCGGCCGCGCGCGAAGTACTGCTCGATGAGGTACTGGCGCGTGTCTTCGAGCGTCGAGCGGTTGAGGATTTTGCCGCTGGCCAGGCCCACGTTGCGCAGTGACTTCATCAGGTCTTCGCTCTTGATGTCCTTGTTGCCCGTCACCTGGAACGTGCGGATCGAAGGCCGCTCCTGCACCACCACCACCAGCACCGCTTCATCGCGGCGCAATTCCACGTCGCGAAAGAAGCCGGTGTCGTTGAGCGCACGCAGCGCCTCGCGGATGCGTCGTGGACCAATCGGGTCGCCAATGTTGATGGGCAGCGTGTTGAACACGGTGCCTTCGCTGATGCGCTGCAATCCTTCGACGCGGATGCCACCGACGATGAACTCCATGGCTTCATCGGCATGCGCATGCGGCGCACTAACTAGCAAGGCGAGCGGGATCAGCCATTTCATTCCGCAATACGACCGGGAACGCGCGTTTCGGTTCGATATGAATTGTTACGTAGTGTTACGAAACGTAACCGCTTGCATCGATGGAACCATTCGCGCCGCTCGTGGCAATAGCGCTGGATGGTGCCTCGCTGACGCAATGGACATGGCCACACAAAAACACATTCTCATCGTCGACGAAGACCGCGAGGCGCGAGCACTGCTCGCGTCGGCGCTGGAGCGGTCCGGCTATCGCGTGACCACGGCCAGCAGCGGCGGTGGCATGCAGCGCGCACTCGAGCGTGCCCGCATCGACCTCGTGGTGCTCGACGTCTGTTTCAGCGAGGAGGACGGCATGCGTGTCTGCCGAAGCCTGCGTGCGGCGAGCGATGTCCCTTTCATCATCCTCGCGGGCCGCGCCGACGATGTGGACCGCATTCTCGGCCTCGAAATGGGCGCGGACGACTATCTCGCAAAGCCCGTGAATTCCCGCGAATTGCTGGCGCGCATGCGCAATATCCTGCGGCGCGTGAATGGCGCGGGCACGCCGGCCATGAACGTGCGGGCACGGCTTTTCCGCTTCGGCGGATGGCAGCTCGACAGCGTGGCGCGCGAGCTGTGCGATCCACAGGGACGGCGGGCCACCTTGCGCAACTCCGAATATCGCGTGCTCGCATCGCTGCTGGCGCACGGCAATCGCGTGGTGTCGCGCGGCAAACTCATCGAGCTCGCGCGCGGCCGCGATGCCGGGCCATTCGATCGCAGCATCGACGTGCGCATCAGCCGGTTGCGCCAGGTTTTCGGCGACGATGCGCGCGGGCCACGCATCATCAAGACAGTGCACGGTGAAGGTTATGTCATCGGTGTCCCCGTTGAACGCGCTTGAACAACGCTGGAACTTTTCGCGCGCGCATCGCCCCAATGCTGGCGTCGCACGATTGCGTTGCGCAGGGGAAGCAACGGCTCATCACATGAAAATAGCGGACGAAGATACTGACTGCATGGCGCGGCTCGCCGCGGGCGACGCGCATGCCGTGCACGAGCTCTATCAACGCTACGGTCGCGCGTTGCTGCGGTTTTCCTCGGCGATGTGTCGCTCGCGCCAGGCGGCCGAAGACATGGTGCACGACACTTTCGTGGCGCTCATGCGAGAGCGCATCTCGTTCGATCCGGCGCAGGGCAGCGTGTACGGCTATCTTTGCGGCGTCTTGCGTCATCGCGTGAGCCGCCATTTCCGCCAGCAGCGGCGCTGGGTCGCGCTCGATGCGGATGACGACACCTCTCCCGTGCATGCGGTGGATTCCAGCGGCCCCGCGGATGAAATCTCGCGCTCGGAGATCACGGCCGCTTTTCGCCGCGCCATGCTCGAACTGCCACTGCAACACCGGGAAGTCATCGCGCTGTGCGACCTCGAAGAACTGCCATATGTGACGGTAGCCGGAATACTCGATTGCCCTGTGGGCACGGTTCGCTCCCGCCTGCATCGCGCACGTGCGCTGCTCACCATCCGCCTCGCCTCGCTCGAGCTGATCGACCTGCAGGTGGAGCCGTCGATGGTGCAACGAGGCCTCACATGAACGAAGAACTCACCGGCAACCGGCATTCGCACACCGCACTGCTGCTCAGGCAATACGCACGCGACCTCGCGCAAATTGCGCCCAGTTCCGATTTAGATGCGCGAATTGACGCTTTGGTCGCAGCCGGCCGGCAGAATTCGCCGGCAAGTCATGGCCCCGTCCGGCGCCCGCGCCGCCTGCTGCCATTCGCCGCGGCAGCCGGCATCGCGGCGCTGGCGATCATCTTCGGAATCCTCATCGGCATGCGGCTCGAACAGTCCCGTGAATTGGCGGCTGCAAACTCCGGACAGACTCACGAGCCAGCCTGGCCTACGGCGGACCTCACCATGTGGCCCTCGGATTCAGTGTCCTTCAAGATTCCGGCGGAATACTCGGCCCAGGGCACGCTGGTGGCGGTCGATCCGAACACCCGGAACACCAGCACGCGCTACTGGATAGACGTTGTCGTCTCGAACGACGGCACGTTTCGCATCCAGAAGATCGTCCCGGCAGATCCGAAGCAGAAGCAGGGAGCGCCCGATGGCATCGCGCCGCATATTCAGTAGGGCGCTCGCCCTTCTTGGCGCATTCGGCCTGGGCGTGCTCAGCCTGCATGCGCAGGCCCAGGACCAGTCACGGGAGGCCGCGATCCCCGACTGCCCGCCCGCTCCTGCGTCCGGCAGCACCGCGGTTGCCCATTCCACGCCTGACAATGTCCGGCTCGTCACCGGCGCGCCATATTCAGCTCTGGGCACCAGCCAGACCGTCACCACACTTCCGGATGGCAATCGCGTCGTGCGCCAGAACACGATTCGCCTGTGGCGCGACAGCACGGGGCGTACGCGCTCGGAGTTTTCGCTCTCGTCCATCGGCGGACCCACACCACTCGAGGTCAACGCCACCGTCACGGTCATAGACGACCCGTCGACGCGCGAGCGGCACATGCTGCAGCCCGACGGCCGGGTCGTCACCGTGCCCATCGCGCCGTGTCGCGTGCTGGCCTCGAACGAACCCGATCTCACCGTAGGTCCTCCGCGACCCGCGGGATTGCCGCTCAAGGTCTCGCAGCCGGTGAAGCTCGGCGAGCGCCAGCTCGACGGCGAAACCGTGGCCGGCAGTCGCGTCGAAGCCACCATCCCCGCAGGGGCCGTCGGCAACGATCACCCCATAAAGATGTCTGCCGAACAGTGGTATGGCAAAGATCTGCAGGTGGTGGTCGAGGCTACCTACCGGGATCCGCGCACGGGCGAAACCCGTTACAAACTTCGCGAAATCCGCCGCAACGAGCCGGACGCTTCGCTGTTCGAGGTGCCGGCAGGCGGCATCAAGCGCCGCTGACTCGGCTGAGGTCGCGCAGATAGTCCGAGTGCGATCGCTGCTCATCGACCTTCTGCCGGATGAATCCCAGAATGCGGGCAAGCTCGCTTTTCAGCAGATCCGGCGACGTACGATCCACCGCCGGATCGTACGACTCCGGCACTACGCCGTGGCCGATGAACAGCGCCTGCCAGTCGTCGATGGTGAAAGCCTCGTCTTCGTAGTCCACGGTTTCCCCGCGAGCGCGAAAGGCGTCCAGCTTGTGCGTGAGTTCGGCGCTCAAGGCTGCGCCCCGCGCCCGCGCCCAGAACGGCGAATCGCCATATCGATTCAGGCGGTAGTGTGCGCTCTGGAAGTCGCGCATGCGTTCGAAGGCCGAGTGCACGTTCCTGTTGTATTCGTCACGCTCGACGCTGAAGTCGGATTGCACCGGGAACAGGGGCAGCAGATGCACCAGGCCCGCCTGCACCGCATGCAGATCGAGAAAATGCAGCGGATCGAATACGCAGGCGGCCTCCCCCACCGCCACGCAGTTCTTTTCCCAGGCGCGCAGACGCCGCCCCGGATGCCGTTCGCGAACCACCATGCCCTGCAGCGGGATGCCGGCGGCGGCCGCGAGATCCGCAGGACCGGGCGCGATATCGCTGCAATACGCCTGGCTCACGTGGATGCACACCTGGCTTGCGGCCAGCGCCACCCAGCCCCTGGCATGGGCACGGACCTCGGAGTAGATAGGGACGGGTGACACGGGCGCGGAGTGCGCGCTCATCACGCGGTCGGCCACGAATGACTCGCGCCAGCTCTCGCGCCCCACGCCCATTGCGCTGGCCAGCAACGCCTCGCCGCCGGTCACGTCGAGAAAGAAGTCGCCCTTGACGCGGCGATCGCCCTCGAGCAGCAGCTCCGCAATCGCGCCCTCGGCGTCGAGGCGCACTTCGAGCGTGCTGCTCCAGTGGTTCCGCACGCCGCGCCGCAAGGCGAGCTGGCGCAACCATGCCGCATAGGGAATGGCCGGCAGGTGGTACGCATAGTCGGTGAATCCGAAGCGATCGATCGCGGCGTCCGGCAGCAACATGCGGCCCGCTCGTGCGGCCGCCGCGGTGAGCGAGAATTCTTCGAATGGCGAATTCAGGCCCTGGCGACGCGCGAGCAACCAGTGCGGCAGAAATTCTTTCTCGTCGATGCGTGAGCCATTCGAGCCATGCGCGTGAAAGAACGGCGGCGCCTTCCCCCCGGAATCGACGTAGTGCCGGCCGAGTGAGAACGCCCCGCGCGTGGCGGCGATGAGACGCGCCTCGTCGATTCGCAGGCGAGTGTGCAGCGGCTCGAGCGCCGGCAAAGTGATGCAGACATCGGCGGGCTGCGCGAGCGGCGGCAGTTCCACCACGGTCACCGTGACACCGGCGGGGCCGAGTGCGTACTGCATCACGCAGGCCGAGAGCCACAGCGGGGCGTCGCGCCCGACTACGACGACTTCACGCATGCCGGGGTCGCGGATCGCGGCGCTCACGACGTCATCACCCGTGGAGTGAAGCGTGGCTCGCTGCAATAACGCGCGACGACCTCTTCGTGCGTGGGCATGGCGGCCACTTCCGCCGCGACACGCGCATGCAGGTCGTGCAGGCGGGCGTCGAGTTGTTCGCGCGGCATGAAATCGGCGAGCCGGTCGTAGGCTTTCGGCATGAGGCCCTGGCCAAAGAGCACGGCCAGCCAGCTGTCACGCGAGAAAAAGCCATCCTTGAAATAAGGGACGTGACCACGCACATCGAACAGCCTGAGCTTGTGGCGCAGGCTCTCCGGCAACTCGTAGTGACGCACGTGGTCCCAGAGCGGCTCACCGATGCGGTCATTGGCCGTGTAGTGCAGGATCAGGAAGTCGCGGATGCGCTCGTACAGCTCATCGGAGCGCCGGTTGAATTCGCGCACCACCCTTTCATCCACTCCGCGCGCTTCGGGCGATGGCAGCAGGCGAAGCATGTCCTGTATCGCCTTCTGAACCAGAAAAATACTCGTCGACTCGAGCGGCTCGAGAAAGCCGCTGGCAAGACCGATGGCGATGCAGTTGCGTTTCCACGCCTGCACACGGCGACCGGCGCGAAACTTCAGCAGGCGCGGGTCGCCCAGCGCCTTGCCGTCCAGCCCCGCCAACAGCGTGGAGCGTGCTTCGTCTTCGCCGACGAACTGGGTCGAAAACACGTGACCATTGCCGGTGCGGTGCTGTAGCGGAATACGCCAGACCCAGCCACCCTTCTGCGCCGTGGAACGCGTGTACGGCGTGAAGTCGGTGGATCGTTCGCAGGGCACGGCCCAGGCGCGGTCGCAGGGCAACCATGGGCTCCAGTCTTCCCAGGGCACGCCTAACTTGTCGGCCAGCAGCAGCGAGCGGAACCCGCTGCAGTCGATGAAGAAGTCGCCGCTGATCTGTTGTCCGGACTTCAGCGTCAGCGACTTGATATCACCCTGTGTGCTCTCCTGGGCGACGTCGACCACCTGCCCTTCGATGCGCGCGACCCCGCGCGCGGTCGCCCAGTCGCGCAGGAATTCGGCGTAGAGGCCGGCATCGAAATGATAGGCATAGCCATAAAAGGTGGAGCGCACGGAGTGCGTATCGGGAAATTCGAAGGCATTGCGTGCGCACGCGCGCACCGCGCAGGAAAACTCGTCGAGCGGTGGTGGATTGAGTCCCAGTTGGCGGGCTCGCAACCAGAAGTGCTGAAACTCCACGCCACCCCAGAGCTGGCCGAACGCGCCGAAAGGATGAACGTAACTTTCTCCTGGGCGCTTCCAGCCGCGAAACTCGATGCCGAGCTTGAACGTGCCCTGCGTCTCGCGCATGAACTGCGCCTCGTCGATCTGCAGCAGCTTGTTGAAGTCCTGCAGCGCCGGCAACGTGGCTTCGCCCACGCCCACGGTGCCGATGTCATCCGATTCGATCAGCGTCAGCGAATATCGCGCCGGATGCAGCACCTGCGCGCAGGCGGCAGCGCACATCCAGCCGGCGGACCCGCCGCCAACGATGACAATGCGCAAAGGCGATGGCTGCACCACCTCTCTCCTCTTATCAATTGACGGTCGCCGCCCCTTCAGGGCGGCGATTGATTTCGCGCGGTAGCGCTAGAAAAGAGCGCCGCCGGGGGGACCGAACGGCGCTCGTGTCGGCGTCAGTACTTGAATCGTACGCCGAGTTGGAACCGTCGATCGTTATTCACCCATCCCGAATCGAGCTTCACCGCCTTCGCGCCCGGGGTCAACGTGGAATCGCCGAACACCTGCTGCTGGGTCACAGCAGTGGTGTTGAGGATGTTCGAGACGTCGAACGACATCTCCACGTTGTCGTTGATCGCGTAACGGAAGGAGCCGTCCATGTAGCCATTGTCCTTCTGCCACACCGGAAGGCCGATGCAGCAATCCAGGTTGGCAGTCAGGAATTCCGAACGCCAGCTGTAGGCGAGCCGCGCGCCGAACTTTCCGAACTCGTACAGGCCAACGATGTTGTACGAGTCGTCGGAGATGCCAGCGAGACGGTGCGAGTCGATGACGTTGCTGGTGAACGACAGCGGATTGCCGGCGTTGCCCTGGCCACCCGTGGAGCCGTTGTTGCCACCGCCAAACGCCGTCGTGCTGCCCGGTAGATAGCCGGCCTGCACCGCGAGGTTGGAGTTGTTGATGTCGTCCTGGTCCGTGTGTGTGTAGTTGAGCTGCACACCCAGGCCCGCCCAGGCTCCCGGAAGGGAGTCAAAGAAGGTCTGGTACGCAATTTCGAAGCCCTTGAGCGTGCCCGCGCTGCTCGGATCATTGCTCGGGCCACGAATGGTCACCGACTGCGTGCTGCCACCATTCTCGATGTCGCGCACCGCCCGGCCATACGCCACGGCATTTTCGAGCCGCTTGTAGAACAGGCCGAGCGTGAACGAGCTGCTCGAGTCCATGTACCACTCGTACGAGAGGTCGAAGTTGTCGGCTTCCGTGGGTTCGAGGCCCGCGTAACCCGCTTCGGCCGAGAACACGAAGTTGTAGCCGGTGACCTGCCCCGACGCGTTGCGGATCAGATACGGCGAGCTGTTGCTGGTGTCGATGGGCGGCGCATTGATCGCGACCGAATTTCGCAACAGGCCGAAATCCGCACGCGACATGCCCTTCGAGTAGCCGAACCGCATGAACTGCGTGTCGGTGAACCCGAAGCGCACGTTGAAGCTCGGCAACACGTTCGTGTAGGTCTTGTCGAGCGTGTTGTCCGTGCCCGTGCCGCTGCTGAACGCCTGCAGCGATGGTGTCAGCCAGCATTGGATGTCGGTCGCCTGGTTCGCGCCGTTGTTGGCCGGGTCACAGGCGCCCTGTCCTGACGCCAGCGCATTGGTGTACCACTGCGACGTCGGGAAGCTGACCTGGCCGTGGCTTTCCACCTCGGTGCGGACGAAGCGCACGCCGACGTTGCCCACCACATTCACGTTGCCGAGGTTGGCCTCGGGTCCGCCAAACCGCAGCATGAGATAGGCGGCCTTGCTCTTCTCGCGCACATCGAGGATTTCGGGCGCGGTGAAGCATCCCTCGCCTTCCACGTTCGCCGTGCGATCGCAAAGCGGGTTCCAGCCCTGCGGCGCGTTGATGTTGCGATCAGCCAACCCTTCGGTGTGCAGGTCGTAGTCACGGAGCGTGGCGTTGGTCAGGAAAACCAGCGGGTCGTTGGGGAACACGCTGCCGTCGAAGTGATCGGAAAGATTCGCGGTTTCCCAGATGCCGGCGGGATAACCATTGAAGGGATTGGCATTGCCGCAGGCCGCCGGATACGGGGCTGCCGACGTGTTGTCGATGTTGAAGCCCGGGCCATTGCAGCCCCAGGCCGGCGCGATCGGCGCCCAGTTGTAGCTCGAGTAGCGCACCTTCTGCTCGCGATCGGCGAATCGCACGCCCGCTTTGAGCGAGCTCAGCCAGCCGCCGCTGCCCAGGTCGTATTCCACGTCGGCACGCGCCGCGACTTCATCGGCGTCGTTGTCTTCCCAGTGGTCCTGGATGAACTGCATCCAGTAGTTGTGCGGGTTAGAAAGAAAGCCGTCGGCATAGTTCGTGTTCGGCCCGGGCGACAGTGCGATCCTCGGCGTGCCATCGCCATCCGTGGTGTAGTCCACCTGCGCGAGGCTGTTGTTGGCCACGAGGATGTCGTAGTTGTTGGTCTTCGCCTTGATGTACTGCACGTCGAAGCCGGTATGCAGGTTCTCGGTGATGTCCCACTTGACGTTGAACGAGAAGTCCTGCGTCTGCTCTTCGTGGTCGAAGATGCGCGATTCGTTGCTCACGTTCGAGCCGGTGATGCAGGGAGTGCCGCCGCAGGCCTCGCTGCCGTTCACGAACGGCAATCCCGGCACCGCTGAACCGTGGTTGATGTTCGCGGCGTTCGTGCCTTCGTAGAAGCCGGGCTGGTCGGCCGGCTGGCCGATGACACCCGATTGCAACATGCCGTTGTCGGCAAAAGTGAAGTTGCCGGTGATGGGCCGCCAGGCCGGTGCGCCGAACGGCGCCCACACGGGAGTGCCGAATCCAGCGCCGGTCGGCCAGCTGATGTTGGCGCTGCGCTCGATCCACGGATTCTCGTATTTCGAGTGAACGCCGGTCAGCGTCAGCAGGAGGTTCTTCGCGTCGTTCTCGTACTGCAGCGTGAGCGCCGCGCCGGTGCG
>DASQJS010000290.1:0-5371 GCA_035630995.1 Steroidobacteraceae bacterium
AATCGGGTCCCCATCAGATGTAACACGATCTCCAGGGCAACGGGAACGCTTGCAAACCTTTTGCCACCACGCAACGTCGAATGAATTCATGAAGCCGCTCACCCACGTACTCTGCATTGCCCTCGCTTTTGCGAGTCTTCCGGCCCTCGCCGATCCGTTCGACTCCTGGCTGGCGTCCAATGCGATCCCGCTTCGAACCCTTTCCGTCACGGACGAGGACTTCGGCGACCTCGAACCGCTGATGGCGGCCATTGGCGACGCGCGCGTCGTCATGCTCGGCGAACCCAGCCATGGGGCCGGATCGGCCTTCGCGGCCAAGGCGCGGCTCGTCCGCTTCTTTCACCAACGCATGGGCTTCGATGTACTCGCGTGGGAGTCGGGGCTTTTCGATGTTCGCCTCGCCCAGGCCGCATTGGCCGATGCGAGTCTGGATCCCTCGAAGGCTGCCCAGGCGGGGATACTTCCGGTCTGGTCGCGAGCCGCAGAGGTGCGGCCGGTATTCGAATACGCACGCGCCACGCTCGCGACTTCGCGGCCACTGGAGTTGGTGGGATTCGACATCAATGCCTCGGCGCCGAAGACCAACGAAAAGCTCGCCACCGAAATGCGCGCGTTTTTCACCGCCGTGCGCGAGCCGGCATTGCGCGATGGCGGAGAAAAACTTGCTGACGAGTTGATCGCTGCGTTCAAGCGCGTCCAGGCACGCGACGAGCCAAAGCCGGGCCAGGGCGATCTCGACAACTTGCATCGGGCGGCCGAGCAGTTGGACGCGCTGCTGGTGCAGCGTCGAATCGACTTCATGCAAGTTCACGCAATGCGTGATGTCGAACTCATGCAGCACCTGGTCGCCAATCTCGAGTCTGCGGGTACCAACGCCTGGCATCGCAGGTGCTGCGAAGCGCCCAACGGCGATGCCGCCATCCAGTTGCAAACTGCGGAGTGGAATCGTCGAGATCTGAGTTTGGCGACCAACCTGCGCTGGCTGCTCGAAAAGCGCTACGCGGGACGCAAGGCAGTGGTATGGGCGCACAACGCTCATCTCATGCGTGCGTACTTCGCCGCGGATTGGAATGGCGTGCACGCAAAGCCTCAGCGTAACGGAATGACTCCCATGGGCGCGATCGTTGCCCAATGGCTGAAGGATGATGTTTACACCATCGCGCTGACCACCTACGAAGGCGAGGAAGCCTGGGCGAATGGACAGAAGCGCGGAACCATATCGCCCGCGCCCGCGGGAAGCCTCGAGGCCCGCCTGCATGCGCTCGGCGAGCCACACTTGTTCATCGATCTGCGCCAGGCGCGCGGCGTTCGCTCACATCCATTGCGCAGGCCAACGACGCTGCGAATCAGCGGTTACGGCCAGCCGACGGGCAAGTACGGCAATGAATCCGTGGCGGATATCACGCAGGCATTCGATGGCGTGCTGTTCATCGACCGCATGGCGCCGGCAACACGCCTTCCGGATTGAGCCTGTCATGCCGCGGGCTGGCACGCGCGACACCACGCTCGAGCCCACCTATCATTCCCGCATCGACGCGGGAGAAGCGTGTGAAAGATTCACAGGCAAACGGTGGGAATGTGTCAGTGCCAGTCGGCAGGCGCGGCTTCGTCGCCGCGGCGGGTGCGCTGACGCTCGCGCCCCGCATCTTCGCCGCCACCGACCGCACGGAACTACTCATCCGCACACCGATGGCGGCGCCCGAATGGGCGCTGCTGCAGCGTGAACTGCTGAATGCGCATACCGAGGCCTGCGAAACTTTCCACGCCAGGTATTTCGACGAGCGCAATCACCTGCTGTGTTTCCCGCGGTGGGGCACGAACGACGGCCCGGACGACGCCATCGAGCATGTGAACGACTGGCCACTGGTGCACGCACTCGGTGGTTCGAATCGGGTCCTCGATCTGTACCGCGCCGTCTATGAGGGACACATCGAGCAGTACTCCGCGTTGCGTACCAAGAGCGTCCCCATGGGACGCCAGGGCATGTACGTGCGCGAGTTCCCTCCGCAGCTGGACTGGCAGCACATCAGCGAAGGGCTGTCCGTATTCAATCTCATGGGGCTGTCGACGCCGACAGACACGCGTCTAATCGAACGCGCGCGGCGCTTCGCCGGCTTCTACGACGGCAGCGATCCGGCTGCACCCAACTACGACCGCAAGCATCGCGTCATCCGCAGCATGTTCAACGGAAGCCTGGGTCCCCTGCTCCGCCCGACGACCGCGCTCGACTGGGCCGGCGATCCTTTCGATGCTTCGCGTTTCAAACTGGAACACGGCGAGCGCAATTTCGAGGAGTTCCTGGCTCACTTCCAGGAATACACCGACACGGTTTGCGACAGTCCACTCAACCTGCAGTCGACCACGCTCGCGCTCAATGCCTGGCTATTGACCGGCGAAAAGCGCTGGCGCGACTGGCTGCTGTCATACGTGGACGCCTGGGTCGAACGTGCGGGCGCGAATGATGACATCCTGCCGAGCAAGGTCGGGCTCGATGGCCGCATCGGGAAATGGTACGAGGGCGTTTACGGCTGGGCCTTCAGCCCCGTCGTGCCGCAGACCGGCAAGCGTGAAGATCGAAATCGTGTCCCGCGTTCCATTGTCGCGTTCATGAACGCGGCGCTGCTCACGGGCGATGACCGCTACATGGCCGTGTGGCGCCGGCAGAACGCCGCCATCAATTCGCACGCGAAAGAGATCGACGGGCAATTGCAGACGCCGCGAATGTGCGGCTCCGCGGGCTGGTACAGCTATGCGCCGGGCCCGTATCGATTGAACGGATTTGAGATCTGGTATCTGTCGATGAGCAGTGAGGATCGCGCGCTTGCGGGCAGTCATCCGTGGGTCGATTTTCTCGAGGGGCGTAATCCCGGCTATCCAGTGACGGCGCTGCGCGCCTCGCTCGAACGCCTGCGCGCGCGTGTCGCGCTCGTACAGGCCGACAAGTCCACTCCCGAGACCCGCCTGGCCGACAACGCGCTGGAATACAACCCGGCGAGCGTGGCTTCGCTGCTGCAGCTCACTTCAGGCGCCCTGCATATCGCCCGTCCACCGTGGTCGTCGACCTCGCCTAACCAGGGCGGCGCGCCGCTGCATGCGCGATTGCGCTACTTCGACCCGGTTCGCCGTCGCGCCGGCCTGCCGGAGGACGTCGGCGCGCTCGTGGACAAACTCGAAGCCCATCGCACCGAAGTCACGCTGGTGAACCTCCACCCCAACCGCGAGCGCGTGGTCACGGTTCAAGGTGGCGCCTATGGCGAACACGTCATCCTGTCGGCGCATGACGGGAGCCGGGCTCACGCCGTCGACGGCCGTTCGTTCGACGTAAGGCTGGCGCCCGGCTGCGGTGCACGGCTCAGCCTCATGATGCGGCGCTATTCAGCCAACCCTACGCTGGCCTTTCCGTGGGCCTAGCTGATCTGGTTAGTTCAGTTTCTGGGCGCGCTCGATGAGCTTTCGCAGCTCCTCGACTTCCGCGGGCTTCAGATCCGTGAGCGGTGAGCGCACATGGCCCGCCGGCCGTCCGACGATGCGCATGCCCGCCTTCACGATAGACACCGCATAACCCTTCGCACGGTTGCGGATCGCGATGTAAGGCATCACGAAATCGCGCAGATGATGTTGGATCGTTGCGCGGTCGCCGCCGCGCACGGCGCCGAAGAATCTCTTCGCCCACATCGGCATGAAGTTGAAGATGGCCGACGAATACGTATCGAAGCCGATGTCGTGATACGGCAGCGCATAGGTTTCCGCCGTGGGCATGCCACCGATATAGGTGACGCGCTTGCCAAGCCGCGAGTAGACGCGCGCGAGCAGCTCGAGATCTCCGACACCGTCCTTGAAACCGACCAGGTTCGCATTGCGCTCACAGAGGCCCGCCAGGGTCTCTTCGGTGACGATGGCGTTATCCCGGTTGTAGACGATGACGCCGATCGACACGGCCTTGCAGACCTTTTCGATGTGCGCCGCGAGCCCCGCCTGCTCCGAGTTCACCAGATACGGCGGCAGCAGCAACAATCCATCGGCACCGCGTTTCTCGGCGTCGCGCGCCAGTTCGATGGCCATCGCCGTTCCATATCCGCAGCCCGCGATGACGGGCACACGGCCCTTCGTTTCGGCGACCGCCGCACTGACGACCTCGCCGACCTCGGCCGGCTTCAGGGAAAAGAATTCACCGGTTCCGCCCGCGGCGAACAGTCCCGCCGCCTCGTTCTCCAGCAGCCACGAGACATGTTTCCTGTAGGCGTCCGCGTCGAAGCGATCTTCGGCATCGAAGTGCGTGACCGGAAAGGACAGCAGGCCGCGCGCGATGCGTGCGGCCATATCGGCAGGTTTCATTCCCATGGCCGTGACCGTACCCGTTGCCCTCAGGCGTCGCAAGAGATGGGCTACAGTCCAGTCCATCGTGCTGGACCGTCTAAAACGCTGGGCAAAAGCCATCATGCTCGACGTGCATGCCCTCTACCTCGCGGCTCGCGATCCGCGTGTGCCGTGGCTGGCAAAGGCCGTGGCAATCCTGGTGGCGGGTTACGCGCTCTCTCCCATCGATCTCATACCTGACTTCATTCCCGTCCTGGGATATCTCGATGATCTGCTCATCGTGCCGTTGGGAATCTGGCTGGCGGTGCGCATGATTCCACCTGAAGTCATGGCCGAGCATCGCGCAACCGCAGAATCGTCGGGACGCCGTCCGACCAGCAAGGCAGGCGCAGTCGCGATAGTCACGATCTGGGTTTTGCTGGCGGCGGCTGCCGGATGGGCTACCTACCGGTTCATTTCCCGTTAAGGCAATCTGTCAAACGACCCTGGTTCAGTTGGCCTTAAGCCGGGCCCACGTAGATTGGATTTCCATGGAGGTACGAGACATGGAAACGCTGAACGAAATGAGCATTGCGGAATCGCGTCGGGTTTTCGAACTGTGCGACCTCAACGGCGACGGCTTCCTCGACCAGGATGAATTCCATGTCCTGCTGGAAGCGCTCGATGGCGACGTCTCACGCGCCGAGTGCCTGCTCGACTTCGAAATTGCCGACACCGCGGGCGACGGCTATATCGAATTCAGGGAATTCGTCGCGTGGTGGACAAACTAGGGAGAGCCGGCCGCCTCACCAAAGATGAGGAAATCGGTCACGAGCTGACAGACCTTGCCATCCGCATCGAAGCCGAAAAAGGACGGGTACGCGCCGTCGCCGTAGCCACTCGAGAAACAGATGATGTTCTCTTCGCGTTCTTCGATCGGCCGCACCACGGCCCAATTGCGCGTGTGTCGATACGTCATCTCCAGCTCCTCCTCCAGCAAGTCCCCGAAGGCGAAGTACGGTCCCTCTTGCCGATAGCGCTGGCCCATCAGCGCTGCAGCGGCAAAATCCAGGAA
>DASQJS010000291.1:0-18778 GCA_035630995.1 Steroidobacteraceae bacterium
GGCCTCGTTAGGCACGAAGCCGATCCCTGCGACATACGGACTCTTTGCTGCCGCCCAACTCAACTGATTACAAGATGTCTTCGCGTGTGTCGGCGGCCCGCAAACTAGCGATGTCACCCTGAACGAAGGGCCCGGCGAAAAGCGAGTCTCATCGCATGCAGGGCCACCCGTCGCTCGACCCTCCACCCACGAACCCCGTCCCGATTTGCCAGCAAATCAGGAATGTCCCCATTCATCACTAAAGATTTCGACAGCGCCCCCGCGCCCCAGATGGTCTCCTGAGCACGCCCCGAAACGAGGGTGAACCTGAGGATTCCGCCATGACCAAGAAAACCTGTGCGGCCTGCGACTACCCACTGGAACCGGATTCCACCATCAAGGTGAAAATCGGCGGCAAGACGGTCGAAGTCTGTTGCGAGGAATGCGCGACCAAGTTGCGGGAGGCGGCGACGGCGAAGCAGAAAAAGCGTGCGTGAGGATTAAGGGGGCATTTCTGTCGCGCTGCCAAAACGGTAAGAAGTCTCGGTTTGCGCGTGTGCGCGCCGCCACCCGATTGCTGGCGCGGCGCCCACGCGCCCAGACTGACGCCGCGATATACCAACAAGCGGTCCGAAACGCTCGCAAGAAGCGCCGGGCCGCAACATCAGCGGAACACCGGGGACCTTTCGAAGTGACGTCGATTTCCTATTTGCCCACCACGTTCACGACGCTTTTCGTTCTCGCCGCCGGACTTCTGCTGGGCTACATCCAGTAAGCGATCCCACTCCAAGGGTGAATTTCGAGCGCTGGAGTCGCGCCTGTATCGATATTGGCGCGGCGCCCGACGCCAGAGCCTACCGGCGTATTCGCCGCTCATGGAGTGGCATGAGTCGCCACTACCACACGCTCACGCATCTCGATGCCTGCCTGCGCGAACTGGACGACGTGCGCGACCTGGCTCTGCGTCCAGCGGAAGTCGAGCTGGCGCTGTGGCTGCACGACGCCGTGTATCGAAGCTGGCGCCGCGACAACGAGCAACGTAGCGCCGACCTTGCGGCATTGACCCTGCAATCCGCGTCCGTCGAGTCGGTGGAGCGCATCCGCCAGATGATCCTCGCCACCATGCATGGGGAAGAAGCGCAGGGCGGCGACACGGCGCTGGTCACCGACATCGACCTTTCGATTCTCGGCCAGCCTCCGGATGTTTACGCCGTGTTCGAGCGCGCCATCCGGCGCGAATACTGGTGGGTGCCGCGCACACGATACGTGGCGGGGCGGCGGCGCGTGCTCGAAGGGTTTCTCGCGCGCTCGACTATCTACCGCCACCGCCGCTTCCACGAAAAGTACGAAGTCCAGGCCCGCGCGAATATCGCGGCGGCACTGCGGAATCTCGCCGCATAGCAGCAAGCGGCTGACGGTTTACCGAAGTTGCGTTAACGCTAACAAGCAGCGTATGTTCGCCCCGCGTCCGGGATGACGCATGGAGCGGGCGCAAAAAGGGACTTTTCGACAAACCGTTCACGCAGGGGGACTCTCAATGAGCATTCGCACGGCCGCACGCGGCCGACTCCTTTCTATTGCTTTGATTTTGGGCGCTGCAGCACTTTTCGCGCAGCCTGCTGCCGCGCAGATGGCGGCTGGCAAGGCGAAGTTCGTCGGCAACGTCACCGGTAACAGCGTGCCGGCGAATTTCGGCACGTACTGGAACCAGGTAACTCCGGAAAACGCGACGAAGTGGGGTTCCGTCGAGGGCACGCAGAACCAGATGAACTGGGCAGGCGCCGACGCGGCCTACAACTGGGCGCAAACCAACGGCTACAAGTTCAAGTTCCATACGTTCGTGTGGGGTTCGCAGTTCCCCGGCTGGCTCAGTGGTCTCTCGCAGGCGCAGCAGCGCGCCGAGATCGAACAGTGGATCACGGCCGCGTGTGCGCGTTATCCGAACATGTGGGCCGTGGACGTGGTCAACGAGCCAATCAAGACCGCGCTGCCATGGAAAGCTGCGCTCGGCGGCGATGGCGCCACAGGCTGGGACTGGGTGATCACCGCGTTCCAGCTCGCACGCACCGCGTGCCCGAACGCCAAACTACTCATCAACGAGTACGGTACGGAAAACGATCCGCCGGTGCGCAACACCTACAAGACCATCATCAACCTGTTGAAAACCCGCGGGCTGATCGATGGCATCGGCATCCAGGCGCACTACTTCAACATCGACAACATGAACCGCGCCGCGGTCACGACGATGTTGAACGACTACGCGACGCTGGCGCTCGACGTGTGGGTGTCGGAACTCGACATCGTCGGCCCCGGTGGCGATTCGGGTCAGCTCGCGAAATACCAGGATGTGTTCCCCGGCTTCTGGGAGCATTCCGCGGTCAAAGGCATCACGCTCTGGGGCTACATCGTCGGCCAGACCTGGCGCGATGGCACCGGTCTCGTCACCACGGGCGGAGTTGAACGTCCCGCCATGACCTGGCTCAAGGGCTACGTCAGCGGTTCGGGCGGTGGTGATACGCAGGCGCCCAGCGTGCCCGCGAATCTCACGGCACCGTCGACGACCTCGACTTCAATATCGCTGGCGTGGACTGCGTCGACGGACAACGTCGGTGTGACGGGTTATCAGATCCTGCGCGCACCTGGCGCAAGCGGTGGCACGTTCGCGCAAATCGCCACCTCGACGACCAACTCTTACGTCAACACGGGGCTCACCGCGAGCACCACGTTCCGCTACCAGGTACGGGCTGTCGATGCCGCGGGCAACGCTTCGGCGGTGTCGAATACGGTCACCGCGGCGACGCAACCCGGTGGCGGCGGCGATGTGACGCCGCCGACTGCGCCGACCAACCTGACGGCACCGTCAACGACGACGACCTCGGTGTCGCTGGCGTGGACGGCATCGACGGACAACGTCGGCGTGACGGGGTATCAGATCCTGCGTGCGCCAGGCGCCAGTGGCGGTACGTTCACGCAGATCGCCACATCGACCACCAACTCCTACGTCAACAACGGCCTCACGGCGAACACGACTTACCGTTACCAGGTGCGAGCCACCGACGCAGTGGGCCTTGTTTCAGCGGTATCGAATACCGTGACCGCGATGACGCAGACCGGTGGGACCGGCGGCGGGTGTTCGGTGACCCCGACCGTGCAGACGCAGTGGCAGACGGGCTATGTCATCGAACCGTCCCGCGTGACCAATACGGGAACGGCCACGATCAATAGCTGGACGGTCACGTTCACACTGCCGGCAGGACATACCGTGATCGGATCGTGGAACGCCGTACTCACCATCAGCGGACAGACCGTCACGGCGCGCAACGCGTCTCACAACGGAACGGTTGCCGCGGGCGGGAATACCGCGTTCGGCTTCCAGGTGAGCCGTCCGAACGGCAACACGATGCTGCCGACCGGCTACACCTGCGCAACGCCTTGAGATTGAGGGGGACGTGATTGACGCGGGCAATCGGGGAAACGGCGGGCGGCGCTATGCGCTGCCCGCCTTCTTCGTGCTGACAACGGCCGTGGCAATTGCGCTCACCATTGCTTTCGTAGCGGACGACTCGCAAACGCCTGATGGCGATGCCATGGCAGCGCTTCCGGGTGTCTCGGTGTCACCGGTGAGACCGGCATCCCTCGTGACGCCACATGCATCGCGCGATCGGCAGGCGCAGTTGGCGCTCGAAGTCGAACGTGCGCTGGTGTCTAACAACCCGCTGGAACGCGACAAGGCGATGTACTTCTCATTGCCCGAGCTGCTCGACGCGGACCCGTCGCGTGTCATCGAGCTGGTGGCGCGACAGGAAGGCGAGACGCGAGACGCGCTTCGCGATGAGGTGGTGCGCCTCTGGATACGCAAGGATCGTGAGGCAGCGTTGATCTGGATGGGATCGCTCGAGAACGAGTGGGAGCGCAACGCGAGCGCAACCATCGCGATGCGAACGCTGGCGGCTATCGATCCGGCGCAGGCCGTTGCCGTCGCCGACCAGTTCGGCATCGGGCGCGACGACGGCTCGCTCGAGCACATCGTGCAGATCTGGGCCTCGGAAAATTTCGAGGAGTGTACGAAGTGGCTCGAAACACAGCCTGAAAACGCGCAAACGGCGCAATTGCGCGCGCGCATCGATCAGGTGCGCAAACAACGTTTGGCGGCGCTTGAATGATTGCGGCAGGTACGTATAACTTCCGCGTTCGCAACGGAACACCATCAGCTGATTGACGACGGTGACACCGTGTAAGAGATTTCTGACGACTGAATGCGATACCCCGTCAGGCAGGTATGGCAAGGCAGGCAACTGCCGAGCGTACCGGGCCTGAGTAAACTCGCGGGCAGCGACCAAACGCTGCCCGTTTTTTTTATGCGGCAAATCTCCATCGTCTCTCTCATCCTGGTCACGCTGCTGGGCGTGGGGGCGGCCTATTGGATCGATGCCGCGGAAAAGCCGCGCCGGCACTGGCCCAAGCCAACACCCCCGCCGCCACCTTCGCCTATCTACACAACATCGCGTGAACACGTGCAGAGCCAGGAGGAGATCGCGCAGCAGGCGCGCGATCACAACGGACTGCTCGAGTTGGAAATCGAAAGCGCGCTGATGGGAAAGGATGCGCAGCGGCGCGAAGGCGCCTTCACGTTCCTGCTGCCGGAGCTGGTGCAAGTGGATCCCCCGCGCGTCGTCGCGATGGTGGCGCGACAGCCGCCGGGCGAGGCGCGCGACACGCTCCGTACCGAAGTCACGCGCCAGTGGATGGCCAGGGATCCGGACGCGGCGGTCCGGTGGATGAAGACCTTGCCGGAAGGCGAGCGCCGTGAAAGCGCAGCCATCGCGGTCGAATCCATCATCGGGCACAGCCCCATCAAAGCCGCCGCACTGGCTGACGAATTCGGGATTACCGGCCTCCTGGCTCACAGGCTCAAAGCCGCCCGCGATTGACTCTCCCCTCGAACGGCACGTTAGTATCGCGCCGTTCGCTTTTCATGAGGGGTGAAGGTCCATGCTGAATCACCGCTGGCTTGCCGTATTGATCGCTTTTCTGGGCTCCGTCTCCGGAGCGCAGGCGGCCGACGCCATCGCCGCGCAATCCGGCTTCGTCACGGTATCGCGCAAGCATTTTGTTCTCGACGGCAAGCCTTACTACTTCGCCGGCGCAAATCTCTGGTACGGCATGTACCTCGGTTCTCCCGGCAAGACCGGCAATCGTACGCGGCTGCTCAAGGAGCTGGACCAGCTCGCCGCGCAAGGGGTCACGAATCTGCGCGTGCTGGCCATCTCCGAGTCCAGCACACTGAAGCGTTCGGTGACGCCGGCGGTGGTCCTGCGGCCGAATCACATCGACGAAACCCTGTGGCAGGGGCTCGATTTCCTGCTCGCCGAAATGGCGAAACGCGACATGAAAGCCGTGCTGTACCTCAACAACTTCTGGCAGTGGTCGGGCGGCATGTCGCAATACCTGGCGTGGTTCAACGGCAAGCCGGTCGTGGATCCGGACGTGACCGGCAACTGGAACGAATTCATGGACAACTCGGCCGCGTTCTACCGGGAACCCAAGGCGCAGGCGGCATTCCGCTTTGCCGTCAAACAACTCATCACGCGCAAAAATTCGGTGAACGGCCGCATGTACACCGCGGATCCGACGATCATGTCCTGGCAGCTCGCCAACGAACCGCGTCCGGGCAGCGATGCCAATGCGAAACCGTACTTCGACGTGTTCGTGAAATGGATCGACGAGACGGCGGGCTACATCAAGGCGCTCGCGCCGCAACAGCTCGTGAGCACCGGCAACGAAGGCTGGATGGGTACGGGTGGTAGCCGCGAGCTGTTCGTGAAATCGCATTCCACGAAAAATGTGGACTACCTGACCTTCCACATGTGGGCGCCGAACTGGAGTTGGTACGACCCGAAGAATTCCGCGGCGACGTACGACGGCGCGTGGGTGAAGATGAAGGAATATCTCGACTGGCACATCGACTCGGCCAACAAGATGGTCAAGCCCATCGTGCTCGAGGAATTCGGCATCAACCGCGACGAGGGTTCATTCCGGCCGACCGCCACCACGGTATACCGCGACAAGTTCTACGCCGCGATCTACGGGTTGCTCGCGCGCCGCGCGGCGGCGGGTGATGCCATCGCCGGCTCCAACTTCTGGGCGTGGGGCGGCGCGGGCCGGACGCAGAATGCGGATTTCATGTGGAAGGCGGGCGACAGTTTCGTCGGCGATCCGCCGCAGGAAGCGCAGGGCCTCTACTGCGTTTTCGATTCGGACATCTCGACGGTGAAAATCATCTCGGCGCACGCGCGCCAGATGAGTGGACTTCACTAGCGGGTTTACCGGGACCCGCCCAGCGGTCGATCATCGCGCGCAGGGCGGTCAGCGAGAACGGCTTGGCAAGATAGTCGTCCATGCCCGCGGCCACGCAGGCTTCACGATCGCCGGGCATCGCATTGCCGGTGAGCGCGACGATGGGCACGCGCAGGCCGCCCGTCTCCGCCGCGCGGATCGCGCGCGCCGCAGCCAGGCCATCCATCACTGGCATCTGGCAGTCCATCAGGATGAGGTCGAGCTCGGGATCGGCAGCCGCGGCAAGCACACCTTCACGGCCATTGGATGCGGTGGTGACGCGGAAGCCCAGCATGTCGAGCATGGCGCGCGCCATTTCCTGGTTCACGGCGTTGTCTTCGACCACGAGTGCGCGGCCGCGTGAGCCGGATATGGGCAACGCACGAATCCGCGTGCTCTGGGCGGTATCCACCGCCGCCGTCGCAACGAAGTCGACGGTGCACACCGGTTTCACGAGTACGCGCGTGACGCCCGTGGGCGGGGCCGCATCGGCATCCGGGGGCATCAGGACCACGACTTCCACCTGGCGGGGCGCGGCCGCGGCGCGCAGCCCGCTGACCGCGTGTTCGATTTTCGCCGCGGCGTTGGCGTCGATGACGATGCGCACCCGCGTGATTCGCTTCGAGAAATCCTGCAGTGCTTCGATGGCGGTCATCGGTGAATCGACGCTGATCACGTGCGAAACTTCCGCCGATAACGCGTCGCAGACCGCGCTGCGGATGATCGGGTGCAGGCCGATGACGATTGCGCCCAGGTCGGCTGCCGGCATGACCGGCGGTAGTTCGAGCGGATCCACGCCCATCGGAATGCGGAACGAGAAGCGGCTGCCGCGGCCGGGTTCACTGCTGAGCTCCATGGTGCCGCGCATGAGCTCGACGAGCTGGCGGCTGATGGCCAGGCCCAATCCCGTGCCGCCGAATTTGCGCGTCACGCTGCCGTCGGCCTGCTCGAATGCATCGAAAATCCTTTGCTGCTCGGCGGGCGCGATGCCGACGCCGGTATCGCTGACCGAGAATTCGAGCGTTGCCGGCCCAGCGCCCGCGGGAACCGCGGTCACGGCCAACAACACGGCGCCCGAGTCGGTGAATTTGACGGCGTTGTTCACCAGATTGCCGAGCACCTGGCGCAAACGGATGGGGTCGCCATGCACCGTCGCCGGTACGCCGCGTGCAATGTGCGCGGCGATTTCGATGCCCTTGTCGTAGGCACGCGCGCCAAACAGGCCGACCACCTGTTCGAGCTCGCGTCGCAGTTCGAACGGGCCGCTGGCGAGCGCGAGCTTGCCGGCCTCGGCCTTGGAAAGATCCAGCACGTCGTTGATGAGCGTGACGAGCGCCTCGGCCGAAGACTTCAGCGTGCGTACGAAGCGGCGCTGCTTGGCATCGAGCGCGGTGTTTTCGAGTAGCGAGGCCATGCCAACCACGCCATTGAGCGGCGTGCGCAGCTCATGGCTCATGTTGGCGAGGAAGCGCGACTTTGCCTGCACGGCGGCCTCGGCGGTCACGCGCGCCTTCTCGAGAACTTCGGCGGTGCGCTTCTGCTCGGAGATGTCGGTGATCACCGAGGCGATGCCGGTGATGGTGCCGTCCTCGGCCATCAACGGCGTCTTGGCGATGATCACATCGAAGATGGATCCGTTCGCGACCTGGATCGAAGTTTCATAGCGCAGCGACTTGTGCTCGGCGAGCAGCTGGTCGTCGGTTTCGCGGTGGCCGCGCACTGGCGGGGTATTGGGGTCGTGGTGAAGCGGCTTGCCGACGATTTCCTCGCGCGGAATGCCGAACAGCTTTTCAAACGCGGCGTTTACCAGCGTGACGCGCCTCTCGGTGTCGCGCAGGATCACGGGCAGCGGCAGCGTTTCGAGCAGCGCGCGCAACACGCGCAACGTGTTCGACAGCGCGCGTTCGAGTTGTTTGCGCTCGGTGATGTTCGAGTGCGTGCCCGTCATGCGCGTGGCACGGCCGAGCTCATCGCGGCTGCTGACGTTTCCGTACGTCTCTAGCCACACCCACCGCCCGTCGGCGTGCCGCATGCGATGCTGGACCTGGAGCATCGGAACGTTGCCGCGCAGTGCGTCGCGCGTGGCATTGCTGAACACATCCATGTCTTCCGGATGCACCAGGCTAACCAGATCATTGATGGGCATGACCTGGTCATCGCGCTCGATTCCCAGAAAGCCGAAATACGTGCGGTCGACGAACAAGTTGTCAGTCGTGAGATCCCACTCCCAAAGCCCGAGGTTCGAGGCTTCGAGGGCAATCTTCAGGCGTTGATCGCTGGTGGCGTGCGCCGCGTGCGCTTCGCGCGCGTTGTCGACCAGCGCGAGGCAGCCTTTGCGCATGAGTTGCGGATCGACCTCGTGGCCCGCGCGCAGTTTCGCGATCAGGGCTTCGAGTTCGGCTTCCGAGCCGACACCGAAGGCCTGCGCCAGTTGTTTCTTGAGATCGGGGTTCACCTGATATACGTGCGCAGGGCGCAACCTCGGAAGCTTCACTCCTGCTAACCATGTCGGCAGCGGGAGAGATTACTGAGGTTCGGCGGCCAGCGGCATCAGGCTTGACCCGGCCGGAGTGTGTAGCCGTTCACACTGCCGGCCGGTTTATGGTCATTCGACTTTGAAGGCGATGATCGAGTTCTTGAAGAACGTGGGCACGTAGACCGTCATGGTCGACGGGTCCCAGCCGATGTCGGCGGTGCTGGTCTGCACGGCCTTGCCATCGAACATCAGTTCCTTGGATCCGTCGGCGCTCACGTACCACACCGCGCCGCTCCACACGGACACGATGAAATCGTTGCCCTTGACGTTTTCGAGGCCGTCGACGCCCCCGGGCATGCCATCGGCGAGCACCTTGAGCGACTTGTCCGGCTCGACGCGATTGAGGCTGTTGTTGTCGAGCACGTACAGCGTGCCGCCATGGACTAACAACCCGTTCGGGCCCTTGAGCACCGTCTCGTCGAGGTACACGGATGCCTTGCCGTCCTTCACGACGTAGACCTTTTTTGCCTTGGAGTCGGACACGTACAGCGTGTCCTTGCCGTCGCTGGCGAGGTCGTTGAGCTGCACACCTTCAGGGATGGCGATCTTGTTCTTGATCTTGCCGGCCTTGATGTCGATGACCACGATGCCGCCGGCGTCGGCCGCGTACAGCCACTTGCCGTCCGCCGAGAGCGCGAGTCCCTTCGGGCAATCGAGCCCCGTGACCCACTCGGCCGAAATGACTTTTCCGTCGAGCCCTACTTTGGCGATGGAGCCCTTGCCATCGGCCTCCCACGGCTGGCCGTCGATGTTGGAGACGTACAGCACCTTGCGCTTTGCGTCGAGGCGCACGCCTTCGGGGACCTTGAGCGTCGCTTCGGATTCCCAGAGCCTGGTGAGCTTGTGAGCCGTAGTTTGAGCCTGGGCCTGGGCCGGAACAGTGGCCGAGAATTGGAAAACAGCCGCGAGTCCCAACGCGACCATAAGTGCAGCAGTCTTTTTCATGGGCAAATGTCCTTGATGGAAGGGGCGTCGATGGAAGGACGCAAAGTATAGATGCGCGTTATGCTCACCGCATGCCCGTGAGCACCTTGTTTGCCACCCGTGTCTACACCAAAAGTCTTAAGAAGGGCGGTTCGGACCCGCTGAATGCGCGGTTGTTGCGCGAGTGCCGCCAGCTCAGTCTCGAAGACGCCGCCGGCATCCGCTGGTCCGAGACTAACTATCCCGGCGGGTACACGTCCTACACCTCTCTCTCCCGCATGCATCAGATGTCGCCGACATTCGCGGCGCTCGAGAAGCGCATCGACGCGCATGTGAGGATGTTTGCGCGGACGCTCGACTTCGATCTCACCGGCCGCAAGCTCGTGATGACGGATTGCTGGGTGAACGTGATGACGCGCCAGGTGGTGCATGGCCTGCACCTGCACCCGCTGGCTTCATTGAGCGGCACCTACTATGTGCGCACGCCGCGCGGCTGCTCCGGACTCAAGTTCGAAGACCCGAGGCTCGACCGCTTCATGGCTTCGCCACCGCGCAAGGCGCGTGCCCGCCGTGAAAACCAGGTGTGGGTTACGGTGCCGGCCGAGCAGGGAAAGGTGGTGTTGTTCGAAAGCTGGCTGCGCCACGAAGTGGCGCCGAACCCCACCGAGGCGGAGCGCATTTCGATCAGCTTCAACTATTCGTGGTTTTGAACGGTGCCGGGCCGGATTGGAGTCCAACAGTAGCGACGCACCAGGTTCGGTGGATGAGTTTTCCCGGTTTCCCGGCCCGGCACCGTGGTTCTAGCCGAAGATCTGATGGAGCGCGCGGCTCCACGCCGGAAAGTCGGTGAGCCCGACGAAGATGAGCCCGGTCAATGCGCCGTCGAGATGCGCGTCGTGGTTGATGTTGTCGCGCTTGTGCTTCGAAGCCCACCAGCTGTACGCGACGTAACCGAACGCGAAGACCACCGCGGGAATCGGCACGGCGAAGTACAGATACAGCATCTGTTTCGGGTAGTAGACGATGTAGGCAAACAACACCGCGAGGATGGCGCCGGAAGCGCCGAGCGCGGCGTAATCAGGATTGTTGCGCTGCTTGTAGACCGTGCCGAGGCTGCTCAGGACCAGGCCGATGAAGTACAACGCGACGAATCGCGCCGTGCCGATGCGATGCTCCAGGGACGGCGCAAAGAAGTAGAACGTCAGCGAATTGAACAGCAGGTGGCCGAAGTCGCCATGGATGAAGCCGCTGGTGATGATGGTGTCGTATTGCTTTCGCCGGAGCAGCCAGTATGGCCGCAGCAGATTGCGTTCCATGATCGCGGGCGCTACCCACAGCGCGAGCGCGCTCATCACCAGGATTGCGCCAAGGATCAGCATCGAGCCCGGAGTTCTGTCGAAATTCATGTGATCAATGCGCCTTGGTCAGTTTGCGATCCTCGAGCCATTCGGCCAGGCGCTGCGGCCAGCGCTGGATGCTCACGAATTGCGATCGCTGCCCCATGTTGAAGGCATGTTTGCCCTGCGCGTAGATGTGCGCCTCGATGGACGCGCCGGCGTCGTGGTATTTGCGCGCGAGATCGAAGAGCACGGGAGCCACGTACTCGTCGTCGGCAGCTCCTGACAGGAACAGCGGCGGCGCATCGCGGGTCACCTTGGCGGGAATGCCGAGCGGTCCCGGATAGATGAGTATCTGGAAGTCGGGACGTGCGCTCACCCATTCGACGGGATCCTGCGATTTCGGATCGCCGGCCACTGGTGGATAGGCCACCAGCGCGGCGACTTCGCCGCCGGCCGACCAGCCCATGACGCCGATGCGATTTGGATCGATGTGCCATTCGGCGGCACGAGCACGCACCGTGCGCATGGCGCGGCGGATGTCCTCGGCGGTGTTGTCGATCGTGTATTTCGAGCCGGGCTCGCGAAACAGGCGGTATTTCAGCGCGAACGCCGTGACACCCAGGCTCGCCAGGTATTGCGCCGGCTCGACACCCTCGGGATTGAATACGAGCTCGCGATGCCCGCCGCCGGCGGCGACGATGACTGCCGTGCCATTGGATTTGCCGTTGGGTGGCAGGAACACCGTGAGCGAAGGATTGTGGATGTTCTTGTACCACCAGTCCTGGTGCTGCTCGGGCTCGTTGCGCCGCGATTCAAAACCCGGCGCACCCTTTTCCCACAATGGAATCACCGTCAATGCGGCGGGTTGCTGGGCGTGTGCCGCGCCGCAGAGAGCAAGCAGGAAGATGTGTGGAAGAAAGCGGGTAGTTGGCATGGGCCGGCACCTTGCCACAACTGGTGGCTCAGCGTCTTCGCACGAAGCGATGACGTCGCCCACGATCACTAACAACATTCCAAAAAAAAGCCCCGCAAAGCGGGGCTGTTAGTTGATCGTCGTCGACTTAGGTAATCGCTGTCAGTCGATCGCGTCGACTACACGGACTGCTATATTTTCGGCTGGGACGTTGGCGGCCTTTCGGCCTCCGGCTAAACAATTAAGCCCGCGTGTCAGTCCACGCTTTGATCGTCCTCGCCAGTAGCCAAAACTAAAACTACCGACTGAACCCGTGCCCGTGAGCAAATCCCGAGTTTTTCTGTATCGCTAAACCGTTGTGTTCTCCGCGCATCAATAAGTGGTGCAGTGCAGAACCAATAATCTTTCGTATTTCTTTCAACCCGACTAACAACCTTGTATTCAGGCACTTAGCTGTGGTTTCGAGACTACGCGAGACCGGATCATACGCCGAATCTTTCCCGCCACAATGTCTCAGTGGCGCGACAGAGCGGCTTTCTGTGAACTGTATCGACAGAATTTACGAGGACTGGATGTGACTGGATGCGCGAATCCAGTCATCGATTGAGGCGCACGGTAAAAATCGCCCCGGAATTGTCGGGAAGGTTCTCGGCCCGGGCGGTGCCGCCGTGGAATTCGGAAATCAGGCGCACGATGTACAGCCCGAGACCGAAGTGCGGGCGCTTGTCGCTCTCGACGCGCGATTGCCACAGTGACTCGAACAGCCGGTTGCCGGTTTCCGACGGGAGAAGCGGGCCCGAATTGGCCACCGAGAGCTCCACGTAATCGGGCTCCGCGCGCAGAACAATCGATATCGTGGAGCCATCCACGCTGAAATCGACGGCATTGTCCACTAACTTGTCGAGCATCTGAACGATGAGGTCCGGAGCGCCCGTGATCTCGACGGCTTCGTCGGGGACTTGGGCCGCAAAGCGTCGGGCAGGGAACGCGCCGCCGTAGGCACCCGCGGCCGCTCGGACCAGCGCCGCCAGATCGAAGCGTAGCCGGTCACTGTGGGCGATGGCTTCTTCGACCCGGGTGGCGGCGCCCATGGCGGTCAGGATCGCGCCGAGCCGCTCGCTGCCTTCGCGGGCGCGCGAGATATAGACCTTGGCATTGGCGGAGTCCCCCTCGGACTCCAGGTTCTCGAGCGAAGAACGGATGATGGTCAGCGGCGTGCGGATTTCGTGGGCCAGCTTGCCGGCCAGGCTTCGCAGGTACCCGGTGTACTCATCGAGCCGTCCGAGCAGTGACGAGAAGCTGCGCGACAGATCGCCGAGCTCGTCGCGGGCGTCGGCTTCGGGCAGAACGCGCGACAGATTGCCCTCGCGACCGAGGGCCGTTTCGCTCGCCGCCCCGAGCCGCGAGATACGCAGGGTCATGCGACCGGCGAACCAGAAAGCCGCCACCACCGCGAACAGCGTGACGAACAGCGTGAGATTCAGCAGGCGCGTGAGCGCGGTATCGCGCAGCGTCAGCCAGCGATCCGCGGTCTGGGCGAGCTGAATGACGCCGAACACGTTTTTGCCGTCGGCCGAGTAGATGGGTGCGGCCGCCGCGACGATGACGCTGTTTTCATAGCGGCCGGCGAACAGCGCGGTTTCCGGCTTGCCCTGCGCCACGCGCGAGGTGAGGCTTTCAGCCGCGCGCTGCCGCTCGGCCTGCGAGACTCCACGTGGAATTGCGTCGCCATCCAGGAACAGGCGGTACATCCTCGGCAGAAATCCGCGCATGCGCGTGTAGTCGCCCGGCAGCGCGGGTGCGTCGATTCGCGTAAGTATCGCGCCGGTCGACGAGGCCACCGTGAGTTCGACGCCGGGTTGCGCAAACTGGCGCAGGTGTTCGTTGAGGTCCGGGGATGCAGCGATGAGCCTGCCAGTGGCTCGCAGATCCGACACCTCGAGCGTCCCGTAGCTCGCGCGCGTCGCGCCGCGCCGGTCGCGGTCGTCGATGAGCACGCCGATGTGCTGCCCCAACAGCGACAACGGAATGCCGAGTTCGAGCACATAGCCGTCACGCGAGCGCTGCCACACCGCCTCGATGCGCGGCTCGGCGACTGCTTCCTCACGGCCGTATTCGCGGGTTTCGATGCGGCGCCCGACGAGCCTGCCGCCGCCCGTGCTGCCGAAGAACAGCTGGCTCTGGCCGCCGCGCTTGTCGTCGAAGGCCAGCCAGATGCGATCGCCGATGGTGGCGGAATCCAGCGGCGCGAGCATCGAGGCGTCGTAGACCAGCTTGTTGTCGCGCACCAGCAGCGCTAAGTACAGCCAGCGCTCGTGAGTGGCGGCCAGCAGCTGCAGAGAATCGCCGCCAGGCCCGGCAACTCGAGTGAGGTTGCGCGAATCGGTATCCCATTCATCCGCGCGCCCGTCGATGAGTGGCGCGCCGGACAACACGATGGGCGTGATGTCACGCGCGTTGCCATCGCTCACCGCCGGCAGTGAATCGTCGCGGAACAGCAGTTCCTGCCTGCCCTTGAGCGACCCGGCGATCGTGGTGGTGACGGCCAGCAGGGACTGCTTTTCGCTTTCGCGCAGCACGTTTTCCATCTCGCGCGCGTACTGGCAGCCGGCCCATGGCAGCGCGAGAGTGGTGAGCGCCAGCAGCAGTAGTTTGGTCCGCAGCCGGAACCCGGAAATCGGTCCGATCCGGATCAGGTCGGAAATGCGTCCCACGATCTGACTACTCGACCCAGCGGTAGCCCATGCCGTACACGGTGTGCACGGCATCGAATTTCTCGTCGACCACCTGGAATTTGCGGCGGATGCGCTTGATGTGCGAGGTGATGGTGTTGTCGTCGAGCACCACGTTGGCGGCGTCCATGAGCTGCTGGCGGTTTTTCACGTGCCCCGGATGTTTGGTGAGCGCGTAGACGATCCAGAATTCCGTCAACGACAGCAGCACGACCTGGCCGTTCCATTCCACCGACATGCGCTCGCTGTCGAGCGAGAGCGCGCCGCGGCGGATGACCTGCTTTTCCTCTGTGGGGCGGCGCAGCGCGTCGACACGGCGAAATAACGCATTCACCCGGGCGATGAGATGCGCGAGCGACAGGTCCTTGGTCAGGAAGTCGTCGGCGCCGAGCCGCAGGCCCGACACCGCATCGATTTCGCTGTCGCGGGCAGTCAGGAAAATGATCGGCAGCTCGGGTGAAAGCCCGCGCAGTTCGCGGCACAACTCGAAACCGCCTTCGGGCTCGTCTTCCAGGGAAATATCGATGACCGCGAGGTCCGGCAGGCGCGCCGCGAAAGCCGCCATGGCTTCACGCCGGTTTGGATAACCGCGTACGGCATATCCCTCACGCGAGAAAGCCGCGGCGTAGTTGTCGCGGATGGCACGTTCGTCTTCGACGATGGCAATGGTCTTTTTCACAGGACGGCAAGTGTAAGCGACCGGAATGGGTGTCGGTGGTGCGGCCACATTTGGTCACTTTCGGTCGGTGGAACGCCATCAAGGCATCACGGATCGGCCGGCTGGCCGGCGCGAAATGTCGCTCAGGCCCAAAACAAAGGATGCCGTCATGACCGACCAGCCCAACGCATTCGACCGGACATATGCTGCCGAACAGTTCGCGACCCAGCAGGGTGAACGCTGGCGCCGCTTCCTGGAACGCGTCGGCACACGCAGCAACGACTTCGCCGCGCGGCTTGCTCGTGCGCGTTTCGTCTACCTGCATCGCCGCGAAACGGCCACGCACTGGTTGCCGCTGTGAGCGCTGTGCCCGGGCATTTCATGAACGAGAAGCCGGAAACCCGCGGGCCCGTGGCGGAGGAGAACGATTCCGAGGCATCGTTCTGGCACTGGTTCGCGCTTGGCGCGCTGCTGTTCGCGTGGATTGCCGAGGCGACGATGTGTGCCGAACGCGGATTCTGAAGATGATTTTCAGTCTGGCATCGGTGCGAGACCCAGGCGGGTCACTCGCGAACGCTGGGCCAGTGCCAGCACCTGCGCCACGACTTCGTAGCGCGTGCGTCTCTCCGGTACGACATTGATGCGTGGCTCGTTCGCGCTGCCGGCGACAGCCGCGAAACGTTCGCCGAGCTGCTCGAGCGACGTCACTTCCGCGCCGTTCCAGTAGATTGCGCCGTCGAAGGCGATATCCAGCCGGATAGATGGCTGTGGCGCCATGGCCGGGCCCTGTGGCAAATTGAGTTTCACGGCATGTGTTGCCACCGGTAGCGTGATGATCAGGATCACCAGCAGAACCAGCATCACGTCGATCAGCGGAGTGGCGTTGAGCTGCGGCTCGGCGACCGAGGAATGACCTGGCATGTTTCACCTCCTGTATGGCCTAACGCGACAGCGCACTCGACGGGGTTGCGGGCAGTCATGAGAGCCGAACCCAGGTACAAGGCGCTGCCGCTCGAGGCCGCCACGCTGCTCAGCGAAGGCAACGTGATCGAAGCCATCAAGGTGGTCCGCAAGACCGAGGGTGCAGGGCGCAGGGAGGCCAAGGCACGCGTCGATGCGCACATCGCCCAGGATCCGATCCTGCAAGTGCAGCTCGAAACGCAGCAGCGCGCGAGACGCCGCAAATTCTTCTTCTGGTTTGTTGTCGTGGATCTCGCGATCACCGCCGGGATCATTTACTGGCTTTTCTACAGAGGTTCCGCCTGATGTTGCTGATCGGCATGTTCGATTCACCTTTCGTGCGCCGTGTTGCCGTTTCCATGAAGTTGTTAGACATTCCGTTCGAACACGGCAATTGGTCGGTGGGCAAGGACTTCGACCGGATCCGCAACTACAACCCGCTCGGGCGCGTACCCACCCTGGTCACCGACACCGGCGAATCCCTCATGGAGTCGGGCGCAATCCTCGATTACCTCGATGAACTGGCGGGACCTGAGCGCGCGTTGCTGCCGCGTTCCGGCGCCGAACGGCGCAAGGCGCTGCACCTCATGGCCATGGCGACGGGCGCAGCGGAAAAAGGCCTGCTGCAGATCTACGAACGGATCTTTCGCCCGGAGACCAAGCGCCATCAACCCTGGGTCGATCGTTGCCGGTTGCAAATGAGCTCTTCGCTGGCGGCCATCGATCGCTACCTTGGCGAGCGAGGCGTAGCGCAGTGGCTGGTAGGCAAGCGGATGACGCAGGCCGACATCACCGCGGTTTGTGCGTTCACGTTCCTGAACGACGCGCTGCGGGTGGCCGACGATGCCGTCATGTTCCAGTCGCTCGCCACGCTGGCCTCTCGCTGCGAATCCATGCCCGTGTTCCAGGAAACCCGAGTCCCCTTCCACGCTCCAAATAGTTGATGAACGCCGCCGCTTCGGCGGCGTTTTCCGACGTGGTCGTCAGCCCTTAAAAAGCACTTATGCCCGTGAGCTCACGCCCGATCGTGAGCTGATGAATGGTTTCGGTGCCTTCGTAGGTGATGACACTCTCGAGATTCAGCGCGTGGCGAATCGGCACATATTCAGCGCTGATCCCCGAGCCGCCGAGCATGTCACGGCAGTCACGCGCGATGTCGAGCGCGATGCGGCAGTTGTTCCATTTGGCGAGCGACACCTGTGCCGGCTGCATCTTGCCCTGGTCCTTGAGCCGGCCGAGCTGATGACTGAGCAGCTGCGCGGTCGTGATCTTTCGGGCCATCTCCGCGAGCCTGAGCTGGATGGCCTGCGTGGCCGCCAGGGGCTTGCCGAACATCACGCGCGTCTTCGTGTAGTCGAGCAGCTGTGCGAGGCAGGCCTGTGCCGCGCCGATGACACCCCAGGTAATGCCGTAGCGCGCCTGCGTGAGGCAGGACAGGGGTCCCTTGAGTCCCTTTACACCCGGCAACAGGTTTGACTCGGGTACCACCACGTTGTCGAAGAACAGTGAAGAAGTGACCGAGGCACGCAGGGAAAACTTGCGTTCGATTTCCGGCGCCGCGAAGCCCTTCATGCCTTTTTCGATGATGAACCCGCGAATGCCGTCGTCCGTCATTGCCCAGCAGATGCAGAGGTCGGCGATGGCGCCGTTGGTGATCCACATCTTCGAGCCATTGATGACCCAGTCGCCGCCTTTCTTTTTCGCGTGCGTCTTCATGTTCGAAGGGTCCGACCCGCCGTGCGGCTCGGTGAGGCCAAAGCAGCCGATTTTCCTGCCGCGCGCCATGTCGGGCAGCCACTTCTGCTTCTGTTCATCGCTGCCGAAGGCAAAGATCGGGTACATGCACAGCGAGCTCTGCACCGAGACGAAACTGCGGATGCCCGAATCCCCGCGCTCGAGTTCCTGGCAGATGAGCCCGTAACTCACGGCGTTCAGGCCGGCGCAGTCGTAACCCTGAATGGACGAGCCTAACAACCCCAGCTCGGCCAGCTCCGGGATGAGTTCCTTCGGAAAGTGGTGCTTCTCGAAGCACTCCTGGATGACCGGCAGGACTTTCTCGTCGACGAAGCGGCCGACCGAGTCCTGCACCATGCGTTCATCTTCGGTCAGCAGACCGCGGATGTCATAGAGATCGAGGGGATTCAACATCCCGCGATGATACGGTGCCGGGTGGGGAGTGGGGAGAGCGGCTCTCCCCACTCCCCACCCGGCACCTGCTAGTAGCGCCTGCTAGTAGCCGATACCAAGTCGACGATACAGGTGGCCGAGGAGCCAGAGCGGGCCGATCAGCAGGAACTGCAGATCCTTGAAAAATGAAGGCCGCTTGCCTTCGATGGCGTGGCCGATGAACTGGCCGACCCAGCCGATGGCAAAAATGACCAGGCATGTGAGCCACAGTGG
>DASQJS010000292.1:0-4858 GCA_035630995.1 Steroidobacteraceae bacterium
AGAACCTCGACCTGTACGCCTGCGTGCGGCCCATCCGCTATTTCCCCGGCGTATCGACGCCCATGGCTGACGCCTCGCTGACCGACATGGTCGTGTTCCGCGAAAACACCGAAGACATCTACGCCGGCATCGAGTGGCCGACGGGTTCGGAAGAAGTGCACAAGCTCATTCACTTCCTGCAGAGCGAGCTCAAGGTCACCGGCATCCGTTTCCCGGCGAGTTCGGGCCTGGGTATCAAACCCGTGTCGAAGGAAGGCAGCCAACGCCTGGTGCGCAAGGCCATCCAGTACGCCATCGAGAACGACCGGGTGTCGGTCACGCTGGTGCACAAGGGCAACATCATGAAGTACACCGAAGGTGCCTTCATGCAGTGGGGCTATCTACTTGCCAGGGAGGAATATGGCGCCAAGCCCATCGGCGCCGGACCGTGGCTGTCGTTCAAGAGCCCGGTCAACGGCAAGGAAATCGTCATCAAGGACGTCATCGCCGACAACTTCCTGCAGCAGGTGCTGCTGCGTCCCGAAGATTACGACGTCATTGCCACGCTCAACCTCAACGGCGACTACATCTCCGATGCGCTGGCCGCGCAGGTGGGCGGAATCGGCATTGCCCCGGGCGGCAATATCGGTGACGGCCTCGCCGTGTTCGAAGCCACGCACGGCACCGCGCCCGGATTTGCCGGCAAGGATCGTGTGAATCCCGGCTCGTTGATACTTTCCGCGGAGATGATGTTGCGTTACATCGGCTGGAAAGAAGCCGCGGATCTGATCATCCGGGGCGTGGCGGACACCATCGCCGCCAAGGAAATGACCTACGACCTGGCCCGGCTTCGAGAAGCCATCCGCGCCACCAAGCGCGACATCGCGGCGCGCAAGAACGTCGAGGAAGACCTGCAGCGACTGATCCCGGGAGCAACGCTGCTGACCTGCTCGGGATTCGGCGACGCCATCATCAAGCGCATGCGTAATTGATCCCGCGCGGGGGGCCGCGCAGGCGTTATCCTCGGTGTCGATGACTGTCACCTTCAGATCCGACTGCGTGCTGTGCCCGCGGCTCGCACGCTTCCTCAGCGTCACCCTGCACGAAAATCCCGACTATCACTGCAGGCCGGTGGCGCCCTTCGGCGAAGCGGCGCCCAAGCTGCTGATCGTGGGCCTGGCTCCCGGCATGCACGGTGCGAACCGGACCGGCCGCCCGTTCACGGGGGATTACGCGGGGATACTCTTATATGAGTCCCTGCACGCGATCGGGTTGTCGAATTCCCCCAAGTCGGTGGACCGGAAAGACGGTCTCAAGCTGCACGGCGTCCTCATCACCAATGCCGTGAAGTGCCTGCCGCCCGAGAACAAGCCATTGCCCGTGGAGATCAAGACCTGCAACCAGTACCTGGCGGCGGAGCTGGCGAAGCTGAGTTCGGTCACCACCGTTCTGGCCCTGGGCACGGTGGCGCACGACGCGGTGCTCATGGCCTCGGGGCTCAAGCGGTCAGCCGCAAAGTTCGGGCACGGCAATGAGCACGAGTTGCCGGACAACCGCCGCATGATCGATTCGTACCATTGCAGCCGCTACAACACGCAGACACGGCGCCTGACCACCGAGATGTTCCAGACGGTGCTCCGGAGAGCCGCGACGCACGCCGGTTTATCATTGGCGGCGTGAGCGAACACGTCGACCGTTTCGATCCCCGGGAATACATCCCGAATCTGCCGCGCCGTCCGGGCGTGTATCGCATGTACTCGGAAAGCGGTGAACTGCTGTACGTGGGCAAGGCGCGCAGCCTGCGCGATCGCGTCGGCAACTATTTCCTCGCGAGCAACGTCGACCCGAAGGTTCAGGCGCTGATCGGGCACATCGCGCGCATCGAAGTCACGCTGACGAATTCCGAGACCGAGGCGCTGCTGCTCGAGTACAACCTCATCAAGGAACACAAGCCGCGTTACAACATCGTGTTGCGCGACGACAAGAGTTTTCCGTACATCTATCTACCCGCGGGACACGAGTATCCGCGCCTGGTGTTCTACCGCGGCTCGCGCAATCTGCCGGGCAGGTACTTCGGTCCATTCCCGGGCGCCGGCGCCGTCAAGGACACGCTGCAGAGCGTGCAGAAGATCTTCCGCATCCGGAACTGCCGCGACACCTTTTTCGAGAACCGCAGCCGGCCCTGCCTGCAACACCAGATTGGCCGTTGCTCGGCCCCCTGCGTGAAGCTCATTTCGCGCGAGGACTATGCGCGCGATATCGCGGCGGCCGTCAAAGTTCTCGAGGGCCGCAACGACGAGGTGTACAGCGAGCTTGCGCGCACGATGGAGCAGGCCGCCGAAAGCCTTCAGTACGAACGCGCGGCGGCGCTGCGCGATCAGCTTGCCGCGCTCAAGCAGGTCCAGGCACAGCAGATCGTGACCGCGGAGGGTGACCGCGACATCGACGTGTTTGCGCTCGCTGGTGAGCCGGGCGAGTTCGCGATCTCGGTCATGATCATTCGTGGCGGCCGCAACCTCGGCTCCACCTGTTACTTCCCCAAGGGGTCGCTCGCAGAGCCGAACGAAGCACTGGCCTCGTTCCTCATGCAGTACTACGCGGAAACTCCGCCGCCCGCGGAAGTCCTCGTGAACCTCGAGCTGGCCGAAGCGGACGCACTGATCGCCGCGCTCGGGGAGCGCGCCGGAACGGCGCTGAAACTGTGGAAACCGTCGCGTGCGCTACCCGCGCGCTGGATGGCGATGACGGTGGAGAACGCCTCCCAATCGTTGCGCATGCGGCGCGCACGGCGCGCGGACATCGGCGAGATGCTCGTCGACCTGGCGCGGCTACTGCAATTGCCGCGCACACCGGAACGCCTCGAGTGTTTCGACATCAGTCACACGGCGGGTGAGGGCACCGTGGCCTCGTGCGTGGTTTACGGTCCCGAAGGGCCGATGAAAAAGGAATACCGTCGCTTCAACATCACCGGCGTGACTCCCGGTGACGACTACGGAGCTCTTCGTCAGGCGTTGAAGCGCCGGTATGAACGAGTCAAAGCCGGGGAGGTACCCGCTCCGGATGTCCTGCTGATCGATGGCGGGCTCGGGCAGATCAACGAGGTGTATGCGGAACTCGAACAGCTGGGATTTGCCGATCTCAAGCTGGTGGGAGTGGCCAAGGGCGCGGATCGCAAGCCCGGCCAGGAACGTTTGTTTGTCCACGGCGATGCGGGCGCGATCATTCCAGGCCCGGATTCGCAGGCCTTGCGCGTGATCCAGCGAATCCGCGACGAAGCGCATCGCTTCGCGATCACCGGGCATCGCAAGCGGCGCGCACGCCGTCACAACGAATCCGTGCTCGAAACCGTGCCGGGACTGGGACCCGCCAAGCGGCGCGCGCTGTTGCGGCACTTCGGCGGCATGCAGGGACTGCTTAGGGCCGGTGTCACCGACTTCGAGGCGGTGAGCGGAATCGGGACAACCCTGGCGCGCACCCTTTATGATCATCTGCATCCTGGAGCCTGATAAATTCCTCCGATGATCTGGAACCTTCCAAACACGCTGACGTGGATGCGGATCTTTGCGATCCCGTTGGTCATCGTGCTGTTCTATCTACCGTTCACGTGGGCTGATCCGGCCGCGGGCCTGCTGTTCGCAGCGGCCGGGATCACCGATTCGCTCGACGGCTACTTCGCGCGCCGCATGGGGCAGACCTCGCGCCTGGGCGCGTTTCTCGATCCGGTGGCCGACAAGCTCATCGTCGCGGTGGCGCTCGTGCTTCTGGTGAGCAAGGAAATGCCGATGATCATCGTGCCCGGCCTCGAGGGCCTGGACGGCGCGCGCGCGACGTTGCGCGCGGAGACCGTGCGCGTGATCCTCGTGTTGTGCTCGGTGGTCATCATCGGCCGCGAAATCGCCATCTCGGCGCTGCGTGAATGGATGGCCGAGATCGGGAAGCGTGGCAAGGTCAAGGTGAGCCAGCTCGCCAAGTACAAAACCATACTGCAGATCGTCGGCCTGTCCTGCATGCTTTTCCGCTGGAACCTCCCGATCTTCCCGGGAGTGTCGCTGCCGATCTTCGAGATCGGCCTGATCCTCACGGTCATCGCCGCTTTCCTCACGCTGCTGTCGGCGATTTCGTACCTGCGCGCCGCGTGGCCGGACCTGCGGGGTTCGGAATGATCCGCTCGGTCTGTGTCTTCTGTGGCTCCGCGCCGGGCGCCCGGCCTAGCTACTCGCGCGCCGCGGAAGAGATGGGCGCGGCGCTGGCGAACGCCGGACTCACGCTGGTCTACGGCGGAGGCAAGCTCGGGCTCATGGGTATCGTCGCCGATGCCGTGCTCAAGGCCGGCGGACGCGTGGTGGGCGTGATCCCGCGCATGCTCATCGAGCGCGAGTGCGCGCATCCGAGTCTCACGACGCAACACGTCGTCACGACGATGCATGAACGCAAGACGCTCATGGCCGACATGTCGGATGCCTTCGTCGGCCTGCCGGGCGGCATGGGCACATTCGACGAACTCGTCGAAATCGTCACCTGGGCACAGCTCGGATTGCATGCCAAGCCGGTGATCCTTGCCAATATCGAGGACTACTACGCGCCGATGTACGCCATGCTCGATCACGCGGTTCAGGAGAAATTCGTGACCCCTGAAAGTCGCGCCCGCTGGCGCAATGCGGATTCCATCGAGTCGGTTATGCGAATCCTTGCAAAAGAAGGGGTTACCGGAGAGGGAAGTCCTTGACTTGCCGGGCGACGGCCCTAGAATTTGCGCCCTCTCCAGGAAGCGGGAATAGCTCAGTTGGTAGAGCACGACCTTGCCAAGGTCGGGGTCGCGAGTTCGAGTCTCGTTTCCCGCTCCAAATCCGCAGGTACCCTCCGTTCGGGCCCGTGGCTA
>DASQJS010000293.1:0-13288 GCA_035630995.1 Steroidobacteraceae bacterium
GATGGACTATGCGGCTGACAAGGCCGACATCTTCGTCACCGCCACCGGCAACTTCCATGTGATCACGCACGATCACATGAAGAAGATGAAGAACAACGCCATCGTCTGCAACATCGGGCACTTCGACAATGAAATCGATTGCGCTTCGCTGAAGCAGTACAAGTGGGAAAACATCAAGCCGCAGGTCGATCACATCATCTTCCCTGACGGCAAGCGCATCATCCTGCTGGCCGAAGGGCGTCTCGTGAACCTGGGCTGCGGCACGGGACATCCGAGCTACGTGATGAGCTCGAGCTTCGCGAACCAGACCATCGCGCAGATCGAGTTGTTCACGCAGACGGCGAAGTACCCGCTGGGTGTGTATGTGTTGCCGAAGCATCTCGACGAGAAGGTGGCGCGCCTGCAGCTGAAGACACTCAACGCCACGCTCAGCGAGCTGACGGACACACAGGCCAAATACATTGGCGTTTCAAAGGCCGGTCCGTTCAAGACCGACCACTACCGTTACTGATCGCCTACCTGATGACGGCAAAGATCCTCGACGGTAAAACCGTCGCAGCAGAAGAGCGAGCGAGGTCGGCGGCGAGAGCCGCCGACTTCGTTTCCAAGTACGGCCGCTCGCCGGGACTCGCGGTGGTGAAGGTGGGTGAAGACCCGGCCTCCGCGGTCTACGTGCGCAATAAGCGCAAGGCCTGCGAGGAGTGTGGCATTGCCTCCTTCGCGCACGACCTGCCGGCCACGACCTCACGCGAAGAGCTGCTTGCCCTCATCAAGGCATTGAATGCCGACGACCGCGTCGACGGCATCCTTCTGCAGCTCCCGCTCCCGAAGGGTCTCGACAGCACGGAGATCATGGACACCATCGATCCCGCCAAGGACGTCGACGGCTTTCACCCGACCAACACCGGGTTGTTAGCCCAGAAGCGGCCGGGCCTGCGGCCCTGCACGCCCTGGGGTGTGATCCGGCTCGCGCAGGCCTACCAGCTCGATCTCACCGGCCTGCGTGCCGTGGTGGTCGGCGCTTCGAATATCGTCGGCCGTCCGATGGCGCTGGAGTTGCTGCTCGCCCGCTCGACCGTCACCGTGTGCCACACCGGCACTCGCGACCTGCGCGGCGAAGTGGAACGTGCGGAGCTCGTGGTGGCGGCTGTGGGCAAGGCGGCCTACATCCCGGGCGAATGGATTCGCGAACGCGCGCTGGTGTTCGACGTTGGTATCAATCGCGGCGCCGATGGGAAACTGTGCGGCGACGTGGCGTTCGCGGCGGCGGCCGAGCGGGCGGCGTGGATCACGCCCGTGCCCGGCGGCGTGGGGCCGATGACCATCGCCATGCTGCTGTCCAATACGGTGGACGCCGCCCTCGCGCGGGCGGGCGCACGTAAAGCCCGCTGACGTCGCGCCCGCGAGCCCGGGTGTAGACTCGGGTACATGAGGAGCCCGGTAAACGAGGTTCAAATCGATGCGCTGCGCGACTCCGGCAACGTGCATCGTGCCGATGCCATTGCGGTTGAAGAGCCGCTGGAAATCCGTTTGCTCAAAGACGGCGCTGCTGCGGCGCACGACAACGGGGGCACCGGGCGGCCCGTCTCCATCACCATGCGCACACCGGGTAACGATCCCGACCTGGCCGTGGGATTTCTCTATGGCGAAGGGCTGCTGCGAGAGCCGCGTGATGTCATCGACGCGCGGCACTGCGGGCCCTCGGGCAACGTGGTCCGAGTGACGGTGCGCGCCGATCTGCCGCTCGATCTCGACCGGCTGAATCGTAATTTTTACACCACCTCGAGTTGCGGCGTTTGCGGCAAGGCCTCCATCGAGGCCGTCACCGCGAGCGCAGGAATCCGCCGCGTGAGCAGCGACCTGGTAGTTAGGGAATCGGTCCTGCGCGTCATGCCCGATACTCTCAGGTCGGCCCAGGCCGGATTTGCTGAAACCGGCGGCATGCACGCCGTCGGGTTGTTCACGGGCGAGGGCGAGCTCGCCGCCATCCGCGAAGACGTGGGCCGTCACAACGCCATGGACAAGCTCGTGGGCGCCGAATTGATGAACGGATCTTTGCCCTGGAGCCAGCGCGTGTTGCTGTTGTCCGGCCGCGCGAGCTTCGAACTGATCCAGAAGGCCATGATGGCGGGAGCGCCCGTGGTCGCCGCGATCGGCGCGCCTTCGACACTCGCGGTTGAGCTGGCGGAGGCCGCGGGTATTACGCTGGTCGCGTTTCTGCGCAGCGGTGGCTGCAACGTCTACTGCCATGCGGCGCGCGTGCGACCGGTGCGGGGCGCGTCATGACACCCGCGCGCAGCGCAATCGAAACCTGCGTGGCGGCGGCCGTCGCCGCCGTGAAGGACGAGCCCGGGCCGCTGCTCGAGATCCTGCATGCCGTACAGAACGAGCTCGGCTTTGTGCCATCCGAAGCCGTGCCGCTGATCGCGGAGGCGCTCAACCTGTCGCGTGCCGAAGTTCATGGCGTCGTGAGCTTCTATCATCATTTCCGCGAGCGGCCGGCCGGGCAGCACACCATCCAGCTCTGCCGCGCCGAAGCCTGCCAGGCGATGAACGGCAACGCACTCGCGGAATTCGCGAAGCGGCGCCTGCAACTCGACTTTGGACAGACGCGCGCGGATGGCAAGGTCACGCTCGAAGCCGTGTACTGCCTTGGCAACTGCGCCTGCGCGCCCTCGGCCATGATCGACGGCCAGCTCCGCGGGCGGTTGGACAGCAAGGCGCTCGCGGACTGCGCGGACGGGTGGGGCGTACCCGCATGAGCGCGCGCGCCATGACCACCGTGTACGTACCCGGCGATGCCGGCGCCGTTTCATTGGGAGCGGATGCCCTGGCCGCAGAGCTCGCGCGGGAATGCCGGCGGCGCGAATGGCCGGTTCGAATCGTGCGCAACGGTTCCCGCGGACTGTACTGGCTCGAGCCTCTCATCGAAGTGAAAACCGGTGCCGGCCGCATCGCCTATGGTCCGGTGCATGCGGCGGAGATTCCGGCACTGCTGGATGCGGGTTTGCTGGACGGCGGGCCGCACGCGCTGAGGCTCGGCGACATCGAGGACCACGACTGGCTCAAGACACAGCAGCGGCTCACCGTGGCGCGCGTCGGAGTCGTGGATCCGGCAGACATCGACGACTACATCGCCCACGGCGGTTACGTGGGCCTGGGAACGGCATTGGCGATGCCGCCGCAGGACATCGTGCGCGCGGTGACCGAATCCGGACTACGAGGCCGCGGCGGCGCCGCGTTTCCCACCGGCATCAAGTGGCAGACCGTTCACGATCAGTCGGCGGCGCAGAAATACATCGCCTGTAATGCGGACGAAGGCGATTCGGGCACGTTCTCGGATCGCATGATCATGGAGGGCGATCCGTTCGCGCTCATCGAAGGCATGACCATCGCGGGTCTCGCGGTGGGCGCCACGCGCGGGTACATTTATCTTCGCGTCGAATATCCGCACGCCGCGCGGGCCCTGGCGCGCGCGTTGCACACTGCGCGCGAGCGCGGCTATCTCGGGCGCGACCTGCGGGACAGCGGACGGGACTTCGACATCTCCGTGCGCCTCGGTGCTGGCGCCTATATCTGCGGCGAAGAGACATCGATGCTCGAAAGCCTCGAAGGACGTCGGGGCGAAGTGCGGGTGCGGCCGCCGCTTCCGGCCATCAAGGGGTTGTTTGGCCAGCCCACGGTCGTCAACAACGTGATCACGCTTGCAACCGTGCCCGTGATCCTGGCGCGTGGCGCCGCGTTCTATCGCGATTTCGGGATGGGCAAGTCTCGCGGGACCATCCCCCTGCAGCTCGCCGGCAATGTGAAGCGCGGCGGACTGGTGGAGCGCGCCTTCGGCCTCACCGTGAACCAGCTCGTCTACGACTATGGCGGCGGAACGGCGACAGGCCGGCCGGTGCGCGCAGTGCAGATCGGCGGCCCTCTGGGTGCCTATCTACCAGAGAGCCAGTTCGACACTCCGCTCGATTACGAAGCGCTGGCGGCGCGGGACGGACTGCTCGGGCACGGCGGGGTGGTGGTATTCGACGATTCGATAAACATGGCACGCATGGCACGGTACGCACTCGAGTTCTGCGCCATCGAATCCTGCGGCAAATGCACGCCATGCCGCGTGGGTTCGACGCGCGGCGTGGAACTGGTCGATCGGATTCTGGTCAGTTCAAATGGCAGCCGCACGGGTGATCTCGCGCTGCTCGACGAGCTCTGCAATACCATGGCGAACGGCTCGCTGTGCGGTCTCGGCGGCTTGACGCCGTATCCCGTACGCAGCGCCCTGAAACATTTTCGCGAAGACTTTTCAGGGGCTCACGCCCCACTTTCAAAAGCCGCCGAAGCGGCGGCGTCCATGAAATTGGGTTAGGACTATGTACGCCAAAAATTATCATGACTTCGGGACGCCCGCTGCCAGCGGCGCGCCCGTCACGCTCGAAATCGATGGCGCGACGGTCACGGTACCGGCGGGCACGTCCATCATGCGCGCTGCGGCACTGGCGGGCGGTGACATCCCGAAACTGTGCGCCACCGACACACTCAAGGCCTTCGGGTCCTGCCGCGTATGCCTGGTTGAGATCGAGGGCCGAAAAGGCTTTCCGGCCTCGTGTACCACCGAGGTGGCGCCGGGCATGAAGGTGCGCACGGCCAGCGACGCCGTGAACAACCTGCGCCGCGGCGTGCTCGAGTTGTACGTTTCCGAACACCCCATGGGCAGCTGTCCCGACAGCAGCCGCTGCGAGCTCGAAACACTGGCGGCCGCTCATGGCATCGGCGAGTCGCGCTTCGCGGACGCATCATCGCCGCGCGACCTGCACACCCCGAAGCCCGTCGACGCCAGCAATCCCTATTTCCGATTCGACAACGATCTCTGCATCGTCTGCTCGCGCTGCGTTCGCGCCTGCGAAGACACCCAGGGCACGTTCGCGCTGACGATCGAAGGGCGGGGCATCGATTCGCGCGTGTCCGCCTCGCAGCAGCAGCCGTTTCTCGAATCGGAGTGCGTGTCCTGCGGCGCCTGTGTCGAGGCCTGTCCCACGGGCGCATTGATGGAGAAGTCGGTCATCACTGCCGGGCTGCCGCAGCAGGCGATCACCACCACTTGCGCGTACTGCGGCGTGGGATGTTCGCTGGTCGCCGAAGTCACTGACGGCGCCGTATCGAGAATGGTGCCGAACCGCGATGGCCGCGCGAACCAGGGTCATGCCTGCGTAAAGGGCCGCTTTGCGTACGGATATGCCACGCACGCGGATCGCGTCACGCGACCGATGATCCGCAAGAAGATCACCGACGAATGGCTCCCAGTCAGTTGGGACGAGGCGATCAACTACGCCGCCTCGGAGTTCAAGCGAATCCAGGCCGCGCATGGCCGGGATTCCATCGGCGGTATCACGTCTTCGCGTTGCACGAACGAGGAAACCTTCCTGGTTCAGAAGCTGGTGCGCGCGGCGTTTGGTACCAACAACGTCGACACCTGCGCGCGTGTCTGCCATTCGCCCACGGGTTATGGGCTCAAGCACACGCTCGGTGAATCCGCCGGCACGCAGGAATTCGTGTCCGTGCAGCACGCCGACGTAATCATGGTGATCGGCGCCAGCCCCACGGAGGCGCACCCGGTATTCGCCTCGCAGATGAAGCGGCGCCTGCGTGCGGGAGCGCGGCTCATCGTCATCGACCCGCGCGCTACCGCGATCGTGAAATCGCCGCATGTCGAGGCGGACTATCACCTGCGCCTGTTGCCGGGTACGAACGTGGCCGTCATCAACGCGCTGGCGCACGTGGTGGTGACCGAAGGTCTCACGAAGGACCAGTACATCGCCGATCGTTGCGAGGCGGCGTCGTACGAGAAGTGGAGGAAGTTCGTCGCCGATCCCGTGAATTCGCCCGAGGCGATGGAGAAGGTCAGTGGTGTGCCGGCGGAATTGATCCGCGGCGCGGCGCGGTTGTACGCACAGGGCCCGAACAGCGCCATCTACTACGGGCTCGGTGTCACCGAGCACAGCCAGGGCACCACCATGGTGATGGGCATTGCCAACCTCGCCATGGCCACCGGCAATCTCGGCCGCGAAGGCGTGGGCGTGAGTCCGCTGCGCGGCCAGAACAACGTGCAGGGCTCGTGCGACATGGGTTCATTCCCGCATGAGTACAGCGGCTACCGGCATGTGTCCGATGACGCGACACGCGCGTTGTTCGAATCGATGTGGAAGGTGCAGCTGGGTTCGGAGCCGGGGCTGCGCATACCCAACATGTTCGAAGCGGCCCTCGATGGCAGCTTCCTCGGGCTCTACATCCAGGGTGAGGATTTCGCGCAGTCGGATCCGAATACCGCACACGTGGCGGCGGCGCTGTCGGCCATGGAATGCATCGTCATCCAAGACATCTTTCACAACGAAACCTCCAAATTCGCGCATGTCTTTCTGCCGGGCTCGTCGTTCCTGGAAAAAGACGGCACATTCACGAATGCCGAACGGCGCATTTCCCGGGTACGAAGGATCATCGAGCCATTGGCGGGGCTCGCGGACTGGGAAGTCACGGTGCGCCTGTCGAATGCGCTCGGATACCCCATGAACTACGCGCATCCGTCGCAGATCATGGACGAGATCGCGGCGCTCACGCCCACGTTCACGGGCGTCAATTACGAGAAGTTAGACCGCCTGGGGTCGATCCAGTGGCCCTGCAACGAGAAAACGCCGCAAGGCACGCCGACCATGCACGTGGGTTCATTCGTGCGCGGCAAGGGCAAGTTCTACGTCACGGCCTATGTGCCCACGAACGAGCGCACCTCGAGCCGTTATCCGCTGCTGCTGACGACGGGCCGCGTGCTCACGCAGTACAACGTCGGCGCGCAGACACGGCGCACGGCCAACATGGCATGGCACAGCGAAGACCGGCTGGAGCTGCATCCGCACGACGCCGAAGCGCGCGGCATCGAACACGGTGACTGGGTGGGTATCACCAGTCGCGCAGGCGATACCGTGCTGCGCGTGGAGATCACCGACCGCGTCGCGCCCGGCGTGGTGTACACCACGTTCCACTTCCCCGAGTCTGGCGCCAATCTCATCACCACCGAGAATTCCGACTGGGCCACCAATTGCCCTGAATACAAGGTGACCGCGGTGCAGGTGGTGAAGGTCGCGCAGCCGGCCGCGTGGCAAATGCGCCGTCAGGCGCAGGTACCAGTGCCGGTGCCGGCCGAACCGCTGGGACGCTGAATGAACAGCGAGCGGCTCGTCGCCATGGCCAACGACATCGCCGCATTTTTCGACGCGGAGCCAGACAAGGCGGTTGCCGCGGAAGGCGTGCGATTTCACATGACGCGGTTCTGGGATCCACGCATGCGGAGAGAAATCATTGCGCACGTTCAAGTTGGCGGAGCGGGCCTGTGCCCGACAGCCATGACGGCGGTGCAGATGCTCGCGCCCAAACCATGACCTTGCCATCGAGACGCAAACATGAACGACATTGCGACGAGTTTTCCGTACGCCACCTTTCTCGACCTGAAGTTCGCGCCGCTCGAGGTGGTCGACGTGCCGCAGGTGGTGGGTGCGGTCAAGGACCGCTGGTTCAACCAGACTTTATGCAAGGTCAACGAATCGGTGTTGCGGCTCGGCGTCATGCAGGGCGAATATCACTGGCATAAGCACGACAATGACGACGAGTTGTTTTTCGTCCTGGAAGGGCGCTTTTTCGTCGACCTCGAGGATCGCAGCGTCGAGCTCCTGCCCTGGCAGGGATTCACGGTCCCGAAGGGCGTAGTTCATCGAACACGTGCGCCCCAGCGGGCGGTGATCCTGATGATGGAAACCGCGTCGATCGTGCCCACCGGCGACGCCTGAACGGCCTAATAGCCCAAATCAATCAAAGAGACCGCCGATGCGCTCCCCGGGCCCCGGGCTGCGTGTCAGTATTGCGCCCCATGATTGAAAGCCTCGCGGCCAAGCTGGCCGCCCGAAAGTTCGTCGTGACCGGCGAGCTGACTCCGCCCAAGGGCACCGACCTGTCGAAGCTGTTTGCCGCAGCCGAGCTGCTGCGAGACTCCGTCGACGCCATCAACGTCACGGAGTCCCCGCGCGCGCGCATGACCATGGATCCGCGCGCCGCGGCTAGGCTGCTGCAGGACCGCGGCTTCGAGACCATCGTGCAGGTCACCAGCCGCGACCGCAATCGCATCGCCGTGCAGTCCGACTTGTTAGGCGCTGCGGCGCTTGGCCTGCGAAACTTCGTATTCATGGGCGGGGATTCGACGACCGGCGGGGATCACCCCGAAGCGAAACCGGTATTCGACCTCACCGCGTCCGGCCTGCTGGCGGCGGCCGAGGCATTGCGCAACGGCCGCGACTACGCCGGCCATCCGCTGCATGGCACGCCGGACCTGTTCATCGGCGCCACCTGCAATCCGGGCGCGGATCGGTTCGAGGCCGAAATCGAGAACACCCGGCGCAAGATCGATGCGGGCGCGAAGATGTTGCAGACGCAGGCCGTGTATCACGGCGATCCGCTGAAGCGCTTCATCGATGCCGTGAAACCCGATGGCGTCGCGATCCTGGCCGGCGTCATCCCGCTGAAATCCGAAAAGAGCGGCCCGTGGCTGAATACGAATCTTCCGGGGGTCTACGTGCCCCAGGACATGATCGATGCGATGGAAGAGGCGGCCAGGGCGGGCGTCGCACGCGAACGCGGTGTCGAACTCGCGGCGCGCGTCGTGCGCGAGATGCAGGGCATCTGCCAGGGTGTGCACATCATGGCCATCGGCTGGGAGGCCGGTGTGCCCGAGATCCTGCGCAGCGCCGGAGTACGCTGACTAAAGAACGTCGTCCTCGCCGGTGACGCCGCCTTCATCCTCCCAGCGATTCACTTCCCAGACTTCTTCGCGGCTGAACTTCAGGCGCGCACCGGCGCCGCCACCATTCTCGCTGATGAACACCACGCCGGCCGCTTCGAGCGTCGCGCGCAATCGGCGGCGCGTGGTCTCGTCGGCCGCACGAAAACGCTTCTCGAAATCCGCGATGGTCTGGATGTCGATGGCCGCCGACTGCGAGAGCTGCGCCTGCGACCATTCGATGAGCGCACGCGCCGCGCGGCACTGTGAGGCGGTGAGGGCCGTGGGAGATGTCATGATCGGGCTGCTCATGGCGGGATCGTAGCAAACGCGGGGTTGCTGACAATCCAAATTCTCTGGTGGCCCGCAAAAGGCATACTTGCGTCGCACTTACAGCCCCGAACCCCTTCGCGCATACTCGGCCATACACCGATGGAGCAGCACATGCGTTTCCGGAAGCTAGGCAACACTGGTTTGATCGTCTCGGAAATGTGCCTCGGGGCCATGACCTTCGGCAGTGGCGAGGGCATGTGGGCCACCGTCGCGGGTGTGAGCCAGGAAGGCGTCACCGACCTCATCAAGACCGCCTTTGATCGCGGCATCAACTTCATCGACACCGCGGATTTCTATTCGAACGGACGTTCGGAAGTGGTCACGGGCAACGCGCTCCGGGAGCTCGACCTGCCGCGCGATTCATACGTGCTCGCCACCAAGGTTCTGCTGCGCATGGGTCCCGGGCACAACCAGATCGGCCTCTCGCGCGCGCACATCATGCAGGGCGTGGACGCGAGCCTGAAACGCCTGCAAGTGGATCACATCGACCTCTACCAGATTCACGGCCGCGATCCGTTCACGCCGATGGAAGAGACGCTCGACGCACTGGACGATTGCGTGCGCGCCGGCAAGGTGCGCTACCTCGGCCTGTGCAACTTGTCGGCCTGGGAAATCATGAAATCGCAGTGGATCTCGGACAAGAAGAACCTCGCGCGTTTCGAGAGCCTGCAGATGTATTACTCGGTGGCGGGCCGCGACATCGAACGCGAGATCGTGCCGCTGGCGAAAGACCAGAACCTGGCGATCATGCCCTGGAGTCCGTTGGCCGGCGGGCTGCTGTCGGGAAAGTTCTCGCGCGAGAACGAGAAGCCCGATGGCGCTCGTCGCGCCACGCTCGACTTCCCGCCCGTGGATCGCGAGCGCGCGTTCAACGTCATCGACGTCATGCGGCCCATTGCTGCCGACAATCTTGTGTCGGTCGCACAGGTGGCGCTGGCCTGGCTGCTGGCACAGCCGCACGTCACCTCGGTGATCATCGGCGCCAAGAACCAGGAGCAGTTGCTCGACAATATCGGCGCAACCGAACTCGAACTCAGTCCGGAGCAGCTCAAGGCCATCAGTGACGCCTCGGCGCTGCCGAACGAATATCCGCAGTGGATGCTCACGCGCCAGTCGGGCGACCGGCTGGGACAAGTGAATGGGAACAGCTGATCACGGAATCTGGAAACCCAGTGCCCTCGGCGGCAGGTTTCTGGTAGCGTTACCGCCGCCAATTTTCAGGGGGGCGGATGTATCTAGGCATCGATATCGGCACATCCAGTGTCAAGGCCGTCATCGTCGACGACAAAGACACGGTGGTCGAACAGGCGTCCGCGCCGCTCAACGTTTCCCGTCCGCATGCCGGATGGTCTGAACAGAATCCCGCTGACTGGTGGAGCGCGACCAACGCCGCCGTGAAGGCGCTGCCGGCGGACCTGCGCAAGGCCGTGAAAGCCGTGGGCCTGTCGGGCCAGATGCACGGCGCCACGCTGCTCGACGCCGCGGACAAGCCGCTGCGGCCCGCCATCCTCTGGAACGACGGTCGCAGCGAAAGCCAGTGCGCGACGCTCGAGAAGGCCGAGCCACGCGCCCGTGAAATCACCGGCAACATCGCCATGCCCGGGTTCACGGCTCCCAAGCTCGTCTGGGTGCGCGAGAACGAACCGGCCGTCTTCAAGGACACGCGCTGCGTATTGCTCCCCAAGGGCTATGTCCGACTGCTCATGACGGGCGAGAAGGTCGGCGAGATGTCCGATGCGGCTGGCACGTTATGGCTGGATGTGGGCAAACGCCGCTGGTCGCCCGAGATGCTGGCGGCCACTGGCCTCAGCGAATCGCATATGCCGCGCCTCGTGGAAGGTTCCGATGCCTCGGGCACGCTGCTCAAAGCCGTTGCCTCGGATTGGGGCATGGATCAGGTGCCGGTGGCCGGTGGTGGCGGCGACAACGCGGCCGGCGCCGCGGGCATCGGTGTCATCAAGCCGGGCGATGCATTCCTGTCGCTGGGCACTTCGGGCGTGCTGTTCCTGGTCACGCCGAAGTTCCTGCCGAATCCCGCGAAGGCCGTGCACGCGTTCTGCCACTGCCTGCCGGGCGTCTGGCACCAGATGAGCGTGATGCTGAGTGCCGCCTCCTGCGTCGACTGGGCCGTGAAGCTCACCGGAACCAAGGACGCAGCCGAGCTGCTGTCCAAGGTGGAGGCGCGAGGCTCGCTCGATGGCCCCGAGATCTTCCTTCCGTATCTCTCGGGCGAACGTACGCCCCACAACGATCCCCAGGCTCGCGGCGTGCTGTTCGGCCTGAACCACGATTCGGACGCCGCTGCCGTCGGGCAGGCTGTGCTCGAGGGCGTGGCCTTCGCGTTTGCGGACGGCCTGGACGGGCTCATCGAAGCCGGCGCCACCATCGACAAGATTTCGGTCATCGGCGGCGGAGCGCGCTCCATGTGGTGGGGCGGTGTGCTCGCGGCGGCGCTCAAGCGGCCGCTCATTTATCGCGATGCCTCCGAAGTGGGCCCCGCCCTGGGCGCCGCGCGGCTTGCACGTCTAGCCAAGACAAAGGAACGGGCGGAGGATGTCTGCCGTCCGCCGCCGGTGCGTGTGGTCATCGAACCCAACGCCCGCGATATCGAGCAACTGGCGCCGAAGCGCCGGGCCTTTTCCCAGATTTATCAGGACCTTCGTCCAAGATTCCGAGGAGTTTGACCATGTCGAGCGCGCAACCGTTAGCCAAGCCCGCTTCCTATTTCGGAAGTGTCTCGCCCATCAAGTTCGAAGGCCTGAAGTCCGACAACCCGCTGGCCTTCCGCTACTACAACAAGGACCAGATCGTCCTCGGCAAGCGCATGGAAGACCTGCTGCGCCCCGCGGTTTGCTACTGGCACTCGTTCGCGTGGAATGGTCACGACATCTTCGGTCAGGGCACCTTCGATCGTCCGTGGAATGCGGGCGCGATGGACCACACCGCCGCCTGGGCCAAGATGGATGCCGCGTTCGATTTCTTCACGACGCTCGGTACCCCGTTCTATTGCTTCCACGACGTGGACGCGATGCCGGCTGCCGCGAACATCAAGGAACATGTCTCCCATCTCGCCGCGACCATCGACCGCCTCGAGAAGAAGCAGGCCGAGACGGGCATCAAGCTGCTGTGGGGCACGGCGAACCTGTTCTCGCATCCGCGTTACATGGGCGGCGCTTCGACGAATCCGGATCCGGACGTGTGGGCGTTCGCGGCCACGCAGGTGCGTCATTGCATGGACGCCACCAAGCGTCTCGGCGGGGCTAACTACGTGCTGTGGGGCGGCCGCGAAGGCTACGACACGCTGCTCAACACCAGCCTCAAGCATGAGCTCGCCAACTTCGGCCGCTTCCTGCAGCTCGTGGTCGAGCACAAGCACAAGATCGGCTTCAAGGGCACGATCCTCATCGAGCCGAAGCCGCACGAGCCGACGAAGCATCAGTACGACTTCGACACGGCGACCGTGTACGGCTTCCTCAAGAAGAACGGCCTCGAGAACGAAGTGAAGGTGAACATCGAAGCCAACCACGCGACGCTCGCGGGCCACAGCTTCGACCACGAAATCGCGATGGCCGATGCGCTCGGCATCTTCGGCTCCATCGACATCAATCGCGGCGATCCGCAGAACGGCTGGGACACCGACCAGTTCCACAACGATCCGCTCGACATGACGCTGGCCATGTATCGCATCCTGAAAGCCGGCGGTTTCACCACCGGTGGCTTCAACTTCGACGCCAAGGTTCGCCGCCAGAGCATCGACCCGGCCGACATGTTCTACGGCCACGTCGGCGGGCTCGACCTGCTGGCGCGCACGCTGCTGTCGGCGGCGGCGCTCATCGAGAACGGCGCCATCGACAAGTTTGTCGAGCAGCGTTACGCCAGGTGGGCCGGCGACGCCGGACAGAAGATTCACGCCAAGGGCGCGTCGCTCGAGTCCATCTCGGATGCGGCGGTGGCGGCAAACATCAATCCGAAGCCGCAGTCGGGCCGCCAGGAATTTCTCGAAAATCTGGTCAACCGGTTCGTCTGAACGTGAGCTCGTCGCACACGATGTCGCGCGGTCGCAGGTCGGCAGCGTTGCTGGTGCTTGCGGCAGCCGCCTCGTGGGCGGCCGTCGCGACGCCGGCGAAACTCACAAAAACGCTG
>DASQJS010000294.1:0-2006 GCA_035630995.1 Steroidobacteraceae bacterium
GGGTAGTTGGACAAACGCCAGGGACGGCGCCCACAACGCCAGTGCCACCAGCGCTGCTGCGGCCGTGAGCTGGAACGGAGTCGTCCATGCCTTCCGGGAAGTCAGCAGGAGATATCCGGCGGCCATCAGCAACAACGAAAACGTGGTGCCGATGCCGGATAGCAACATCGAGCCGGCCAATATCGGCGCGAGCGCCGCGCCCAGCGTGTTCACGCCGATCATGCGCCCGAAGCGCACCCCGTCGGCGCGCGCGGTAGTGGCCAGGTGGCTGAACAGCGATCCCATCAGGACGGTGGGCAGAAGGAACGCGGCGATCGCGAGGGTGGCTTCGGCGATGAGCGCTGGCATCATTCCGGTCCCTAACACCTGCAGCAACCAGATCTTTCCATCCGCGGCGAATGCCAGGCACGCGATTCCAAACAAACAGGCCGCCGCAAGCGCTGCAAGCAAACGGTCGCGCGTGCGTTCGTGCTCAGCCGCGCTCTTCGCCCAGCGGCTGTAGCCGGCGGCGCCGAGCGTGGTGCCGATGAGATAGACGGCCAGCAGAATCGCAAAGGTGTAGACCGTGTTCTCGGCCACCTGGCTCAACACGCGGACCACCAGCACTTCATAGGCAATGCCGAGCAGACCGGTGACGGCGAGCACGCGCAAGTGGCTAGAACCTTCCGGCATCGTCTCCGGCGACGCCGCCTCGCGCCGCTGCGTGAATACTTTGAGCGCCGTCAGCGCGCAGAACAGGTTCGCGATCACACACGCCATTGTGGTGAGCGCAAGGCCAAACCGGGGTACGAGCAGGAACGCGGCCGCGAGCACGCCAAGCACGGCGCCGAACGTGTTGCTGGCGTACAGAATCGCAATCGGCGCGCCGTCAGCGCGCAAACCGCCGACGATGCGTTCCATCGCCGGCAACGTGGCGCCCATGGCCGCTGTTGCGGGCAGCAACAGCAGAAACGTGGCGCCGAACACCACGGACCCGTGCCGTAGCGACGTGGGCTGCGCGCCGATGAGATCGAGCAGCAAGTTCGACACGATTGGCATCAGGAAAATGAGAGCGAAGCTCCAGAGTCCGATGATGGCTTCGCAGGCCGCATACCAGCGAACGGGCCGCGCACTGGCCTCGATTCGTGCGCTGAAGGCAAGCGCACCGGCAGCAATTCCGCCGAAGAACGCGCCAACCACGGCCAGCACCGCGGCCGTCTCATGGCCTAACCACAGCGCGCTCTGCTGGGTCCACACGATCTGGTAGCCCAGGGCGGCGAAGCCGGATGCCGTCATCAGGGCGACGGCCCAGCGCCGGGCACCATTCACCGGCTCCACGAGATCACCCGTTGAAGGAAACGCGGTAGCCCCAGGAATCCAGGTGCGTCGGAATGGCATTGAACGCCAGCGAGATGCGCCGCTCACCGGGGTTTAGCGGCACCGCGTGCATCAGGTAGCTGGGGAACAGCACCACGTCTCCAGGCTCGGGTGGCGGACTGACCCACTTGTCCGCGTTGTAGGCGCCGGTCGTAACACCGGCATGGTCGTTCTTGAAAGTGAATTCCGTGCCGCCCGGGGATTTCATGAAGACGGTGCGCGCGTCGGCGTGCGTGCGCGTGAGATATACGACCCCGGAAATGAAGCTGTTCGCATGATTGTGCATCGCCTGGCGGCCGCCGGTGTAGAGCACGTTCACCCACATTTCCTTGAGTGACCAGCCGAGTCGTTCGCCGAACATCAGAGCGCCGAACTCCGGAAGCAGCGGATTCACCAACGCCGCGACTTCCACGAGCAGCGGTGAGTCGGCCGGCCGCAGCAGCGCGGTGTGCACGAGGTTCGGCGACGAGCTGTTGGGAAGGTCCACGCTCTTGCTGAAATGTTCGACGAGCCCATTCACCAGGCCGCTGCCGAGTACGCCTGGGGCACGCATGAAAGGCGTGGGAAAGAGCCCGATGATTTCTTGCATTGCGAAGCTTAGTGACAGTTGTGCGACAGATTCATGACGGTGAAGGCCGTCGATGCGTCGC
>DASQJS010000295.1:0-4650 GCA_035630995.1 Steroidobacteraceae bacterium
TGGCCCAGCCCTTCTGACCCTTGTTCTGGCCCGCACGAGGGTCGGGGCCGTCCGCCTCCAGGACGGTCCGGTCCTGCCCGTCGAACCAGGTGTATGCCGCACCGTTGGCGTCGGTATTGATGGGCAGGGGAATGTAGAACGCGTCTTCGTAAGTGAGCTGCAATTCGTTGAGCCACCGGTCGGCGCTGTGTTTCCACGACAACTCGAATCGTTTGTCGTCATTGTTCGTGTTCACGGTCGCGCTGCGTGCGCGACCCAGGCCGGTGCGATCGCCGGAGCTGACCTCGTCACGGATTTTTGCCGAGAACTGCATGCTGTCGCGTTCGGAGAGCGCCCAGTCAAGTTTCGCGAAGATCAGGTCTTCCTCGAAATCGATAGACGTGGGTCCGAGCTGCGCCAGCGCATCGGCGGGCAGTTGCGAGGCCACGTCGGGCGGTGCGAATGCCGTCAGCACGCTCACCGGAGTCACGAAGCGCTTGCCTTCGTAGGTCACGAAGAAATGCAGGTGGTCCTGGATGATGGGTCCACCGAATGCAAAACCGTATTCCTTGCTCTCGGACTCGGCCTTGCGTCCCGAGTCGAGTTCGGACGGTGTGCTCGCGCGGAAGTTGTCGGCGGAGTAAGTCCCGAACGCTTCGCCGTCGAATTCATTGGTGCCCGAGCGCGAGAGCGCGGTGATCGCTGCACTCGTGATCTGATCGTATTCCGCCTTGTAGTTCGACGTGATGACCTTGTATTCGCCGATGGCGAGCTGCGGGAACGGATTGCCCTGCGTGTCGCCGGCCTGGCCGCTGACACCAGATCGCACGTAGCCCTTCTGGCCCACGCCATCGATGTAGAGATTCACGCCATTCCTGTTCTGCGCGCCGCTGCTGATTTTCGTGCGCCCGCTGCCGTCGACCTCAAAAACGACGCCCGGAATGGTGTCGGCGAACTCCAGGAAGTTGCGGGTGATCTGCGGCAGGGTCTCGATCTGGTGCTGGGAGACGGTGTTGCCGACCTCGGAAGTGCGAACTTCGTTGAGGCGCCGGCCCTCGACGGTGATCTCCTGCATCGGCGCATCGGGTGCCTCGACCGCGCCGCTCGAGGCCGTGAGATCGAGTGTTGCCGTAGAAGCAACACTCAACGTCACCGTCGTCTCGGTGCCCGGGCCAGCGTCGACACGGTAGGTGCCCGGGGCAAGACCGGTCAGGGAGTAATAGCCTTCAGCGTTCGCCTGTGTGCGGCGCGTCGCGCCTGTGGCGACATTCTTTGCGGTGACGGCGGTGCTCGCCGGCGCCTTGCCGCGCAGTGTGGCGTCCGCGCTCTGCGCCCAGACGATGCCAGGTGTTGCGAGGACGGCCGCGATCGCCGCGCCAAGAATAGAACGGGGAAAATGACTCATGGAAATCCCTCTCGAGTTCGGTCGTTCGCATGAAGCGTTGTGAATAGCCCACATGCTTGCTATGCGCCGATTCTCTGCTTCCGCGCGCGCAGAATCTCGATGGTTCAGGGATCCTCGTGTAGGACTAACACGCGGACTGAGTGCGGCGTTGTCGGACACCGCAACTTTGTTAGGACCAAAGTAGCGGAGCGCATCGCAGCAATGGGTCAGTCCGTCAGTTCAAACGTGCCAGCGAGTCCGCCTTGCGCACTCGTGCCGAGCGTCACTTCGTACAGGCCGCTTTGCGGCGCCCATCGATCCTGCGCGTCGAGCACCGCGAGACTCTTCGCGGGAACTGCGAACTCGATGACACGCGACTCACCCGCCGCCAATTGCACGCGGCGGTAGGCCTGCAGTCGTTTGCCGGTCACGGCGGGTGCGACTCGCGGCCGGATGTAGAGCTGCGGCACTTCGTCGCCAGCGCGGCTGCCGCGGTTCGTCAGTCGTACGCGCACCCTCAGTGTCTCGGCGTGGCCGATGCGCTTCGGAAGCTCGAGCGCGCTGAGCTCGAAGCGCGTGTATGACAGGCCGAAGCCGAACGCGAACAAGGGTTCGTCGGATTCGTCGAGCCAGTGCGCCTTGTAGTCACCGCGCTCGGGGATGTTGGGCCGGCCATTCGGCGGGTCGTAGTGATGAATCGGCAATTGACCGACGCTGCGCGGCCACGTGACCGGCTGCTTGCCCCCCGGGTTGTAGTCGCCGAACAGCACGTCAGCGAGGGCATGCCCACCTTCGATGCCGGGAAAAAATGCATGCACGAGCGCACCGGATTGTTCGACCAGCTCCGGGACGGCGAGGGCGCGCCCGGTGATGAGCACGACGACCAAGGGCTTGCCGGTGGCGGCCAGCGCATCGACGAGCGCCTGCTGGCTGCCGGGGAGATCGAGATGCGCACGGTTCTTCGCTTCGCCGCTCTGGGATTCGCGCTCGCCCACCACCGCGATGATGAGGTCGACGTTGCGCGCCTCAGCCACGGCAGCGGCAATGCGCTGATCGTCGCCATCGACGGCCTTGCCTTTGCCATCGATCTTCGCACCCTCCGAGTAGCCGACCACGGCGGTGCCCTTGCCCGAAGCAGCGCGCTCGCGAATGCCTGCGAGCACGCTCACCACATCCTTCGCCTCGCCGCGCGCGTGCCACGGGCCGAGCAGATCTTCGCGCGCATCGGCGAGTGGGCCCGTCACGAGAATGCGCTTCGCAGTCAGCGGCAGCAGATTCGCGTCGTTCTTGAGCAGCACGATGGATTTGCGCGCGACCTCGCGCGCGGCGGCGCGATGCTCCGTGGACACGCGCACGCGCTTTTCGAGATTTTCGGGAACGTAGGGCTTCTCGAACAGCCCCAGCCGGCGTTTGAAGGCCAGCGCGCGTAACACTTCGCGGTCGACCTCGGCTATCTGCAGACGTCCGGCCCGTACGGCACGCGCGAGCTGCGCGTAGTAGACGCCGTCTTCCATGTCGACCGTCATGGTGCCGTCGCGCAGCGCCTGCACGGCGGCTTCGAGATCGTCGGCGGCAGTGCCGTGATTGCGCATCTCGGTGATGCCGGCGTAATCGGACACCAGCACGCCGTTGAAGCCGAGTTCACCGCGCAGCACGTCCTGGAGCATGCGTTTGTTGGCGGACATCGGCACACCACCCGGGCCGGTCGTGAACGCCGGCATGACCGAAGGCGCGCCGGCCGCGATGCCGGCCGCGAACGGCGGCAGGTGAAACTCGCGGATGCTGCGCTCCGTGAGATCGACGTAGGCGTAGTCCTTGCCGCCCTGGACCGAGCCGTAGCCGAGGTAGTGCTTGAGACAACTCGCGACGCCGAAATCGACGGGTGCCGGCTTTCCCGGCAACTGCGCGAGCGAGCCATGAAATCCGCGCACCGTCGCGGCCGCGTAGTCGCTGCTCACCAGCGGCGATTCACCGAAAGTTTCGACCACGCGGCCCCAGCGCGGATCGGCGGGATGATCGACCATGGGCGCGAAAGTCCAGCGCTGGCCATGTGAATAACCTTCGAGGCCGGAGATGCCGGCGACGACTCGCGCATCGGCGGGATCGAAAGTCGCGCTCAGGCCGAGCGGCACCGGGAAGACCGTCCAGTAACCGTGGATGATGTCGGTGGCGAACACCACCGGGATGCCGAGCCGCGACTCCCTGACCGCGATGCGCTGAATCCGGTTGATGTCTTTTGCCGACCACTCGAAAGCCGACATCTGAAAGCCGATACCTTCGCGCGCCAGATCTTCCGCGGGCTTGTTAGGCCGGCCGGCCGAGTCCGGGCCGGTCATCGTGCCCTTGCTGAGCAGCATGAGCTGGTTGACCTTTTCGTCGAGCGTCATGCGCGCGAGCAATGCGGCATCGCGTGGGTCCGCAGCAGGCGTGTCGGCGAAACACGGGCTGGACAGCAGCGCGACAAGTGCGATCAGGGCAGCGGTTACGCGCATGGATTGGTTCTCTTGATGAGTGAGGCCGGATTGTAAGGCGCTTCATGGAAACGCATCGCTCATCGCGTACGCGAAGCGTGGGCGACAGCCTACAGCGCGATGGCGGCGGCGGCGGCAAGTTGCCGCATCAATCGACTATCTTCAACCGACGGAGGAGCGGTCATGGCCAATCGATATGGCAAGAAGGCCGAGGCAAAAGTGAAACGCGCGATGCACGAACGCAAGGCAGGAACGCTGCGCAGCGGGCGCTCCGGAAAGAAGGTGACGAGCCGCAAACAGGCCATCGCGATCGGCCTGTCCGAGGCGCGCCGCGCCGGCGGCAAGGTGCCACCGCCACCGAAGGGCGGGCGCCGAAGAACGCGCGCGAAGAAGAAGTAGCGCCGGGTTGTGCCAGTCAGCTGCGCGCGCGCGCCGCGCGCAGCATCGCGATGGCCGTGTACAGCACCACGATCACCACCAGCCAGCGCAGCCACAACAGCGGCAGCTGCTTCACGATGAACGCGGCGATGAGCACGCCGGGAATTCCGCCGAGCGCGAGGCCCAGGGCGGCGCGCGCGTCGTAGCGCTGGGCCGCGATGAAGCGCAGGCCCGCGACCGGCATGAGGAACGCGCATGAGCCCATCATGATGGGAAAGGCGGTGAGGGGATTCATTCCGAGCAGGCTGACCAGGATGAGGCAGGGGGCGTACAACCCGACACCGAGCGTCATCAAAGCGCCGAGCACGAAGTTGCAGCCCACCGCGAACACGAGAAGCGGCCCGCGAAGCTGCAATGCGTCACCACCCGCCGGAATCC
>DASQJS010000296.1:0-3928 GCA_035630995.1 Steroidobacteraceae bacterium
GCAGGAAGAATCCACCTACGTCCGCAACCCGCCGTACTTCGAAGGCATGACCATGACGCCGCGTCCCGTCACGGACGTCACCGGCGCGCGCTGCCTGGCGTTGCTGGGTGACTCGGTGACGACCGACCACATCTCGCCCGCGGGCGATATCGCCAAGACGAGCCCCGCCGCGAAGTACCTCGTTTCCAAGGGCGTGCAGCCCATCGACTTCAATTCCTACGGCGCACGCCGCGGCAACCACGAAGTGATGATGCGCGGCACATTCGCCAACATCCGCCTGCGTAACCTGCTCGCCCCGGGCACCGAGGGCGGCGTCACCGTGCACGTGCCCACCGGCGAGCAGATGTCCATCTTCGACGCGGCCATGCGCTACAAGCAGGAGGGCACACCGCTCGTCATTCTCGCCGGCAAGGAATACGGCACCGGCTCCTCGCGCGACTGGGCCGCGAAGGGCACCATGTTGTTAGGCGTGCGCGCCGTCATCGCCGAAAGTTTCGAGCGCATTCATCGCTCCAATCTCATCGGCATGGGTGTGCTGCCGCTCATGTTCCCGGCCGGCAAGGGCGCGGCCACGCTCGGCCTCACGGGTTCGGAGGTCTTCGAGATCACCGGGCTCGACAATGCCGAGGCCAAGACCGTGAAGGTCGTGGCCACGCCGCCGAAGGGATCACCGGTGACGTTCGAGGCGCGCGTGCGCATCGACACACCGAAGGAGCGCGACTACTACCGTCACGGTGGCATCCTGCAGTACGTCTTGCGGCAGCTCGCCGCCAAGGCTGCGTAACCAGGGCGTAGGGGTGCCGGGTGAGGAGTGGGGAGTCGTACTCCCCTGCTCCACCGCCTGCCACCGCGCCGACTCCCCACTCCTCACCCGGCACCTCGGCTGCGCCGCACACCCGACGGCGCCACTCCGAATATCTGCTGGAATGCGCGCCGCATGCGCTCCGGATCGCCGAAGCCGCAGCCTTGCGCCACGGCCTGCACCGACGACGCGCCGCTCTCGAGCTGCGCCCGCGCCGTCTCGGCACGCAGCCGCATCACCGCCCTGGCCGGGCTGGTGCCCGTCTCGGCCTGAAACAGACGCGCAAAATTTCGCGGGCTCATGCACGCCTGCGCCGCAAGTTCATCGACCGAGAGCCGCTCGCGCAGGTTGGTGCGCACGTAGTCGAGCAACGCTGCGAAACGTCCATCGGCGCGTTCCAGCTCGAGCAGGGTCGAGAACTGCGACTGTCCACCCGGTCGGCGGTAGTAGACAACGAGCTGCTGCGCCACCTTGCGCGCCACGGCCTCGCCGAGGTCTTCGGCAATGAGCGCCAGCGACAGATCGATTCCCGCGGTGATGCCGGCCGAGCTCCAGAATTTTCCCGACTTCACGAAGATGCGATCGGCGTCCAGCTTCACGCGTGGAAACTTCTTCGCAAAGTCGGTGCTGCGCGTCCAGTGGGTGGTGGCGGCGCGTCCATCGAGCAAACCGGTGGCGGCGAGAATGTAGGCTCCCGAACATACGCTGGCCACGCGTCGTGATTTCGCGCCACAGGCGGCGACAAACTTCACGATGCGCTCATCCTTCGACATCGCACGTGTGCCTTCGCCACCGACGACGATGAGCGTGTCGATCGACCTGGGCAGCCCCATCGCCACGGCGTTGATACTGGCGCCGGAAGTGCTCGCGACGGCGCCTGGCTGCTTCGCAATCACGCGCAGCTCATACGTCCCTGGCGCATATCGCCCGGCGATTTCGAACGCGGAGATCGGCCCGGCGGCATCGAGCAGCTGGAAGTCCGGAAAAATGAGAAAGGCAACGCGGCGCTTCATCGCTTCATGGCATAAAACGAGGGAACAATGGCATTCCGGCCAGCAGGCTAGTGCGCGAGGATGGCGCCGTCAACATTTTCGCCTGCAGGAGCAACCCATGGCCGTCCCATTCAACGTCGTTTTCGCGCTCTACCCTCGCATCACCCAGCTCGATTTCACCGGGCCCTATGAAGTGCTCACTCGCCTGCCGGGCGCACGCTGCGTGCTCGCGTCGGTGGAAGGTGGCGAACTCGAGGTGGATTCGGTCATGCGCTTTTCCGGACTACGCCGGCTGGACAGCATCGACGAATGCGACCTGCTCTGCGTGCCGGGCGGCTTCGGCACGGTGGCAGCCGTTGAAGACCAGGCCTATCTCGCGGCGCTGCGCCGCCTGGGCGCGAAGGCGCGCTACATCACCTCGGTGTGCACGGGCTCCCTGCTGCTCGCGGCCGCAGGACTGCTCAAGGGAAAGCGCGCCGCCTGCCACTGGGCGTGGCGCGACAAACTGGCCGACTTCGGCGTTACGCAGGACCCCGGCCGCGTCGTGCGCGACGGCATCATCTTCACGGGCGGCGGCGTCACCGCGGGAATCGACATGGCGCTCGAGGTGATGGCGGAAATCGGCGGCCGTGACCTCGCCGAAACTGTTCAACTCGCCATCGAATATGCGCCGGCTCCGCCCTTCGACTCCGGTCGTCCGGAGCTGGCGCGCGAGCCGGTGCTGCGCGCCGCGCGGGCGCGTCTCGATTCGGTTCGCGCCGAGCGCGACGCGGCTATCGGGCGGGCCGCCGCCGCGCTCGGCGCCGCATGATTCATTGCTTCTACGCATCCGCATCACGCTGCAGTCGCACTACGTTCGACCAGTCGATACGGCGCGTGGCGATCATCAGTGCGGCGAGCACGCCAAACAGCAACAGCGCTCCCATGAGCAGCGAGTAGTCCTCGGAGCGCAGGATCCAGTACAGCATGGTGTAGAGAGTCGCGAGCCCTGCCCCGGCGCCCAACGCCAGAGTGACCCGCCGCAACACGCCGGTGAGGTAGATGGTGATCAACGCCACCAATGCGCCTGCAGACGTCGCGTACGCGACGTCGAACGCCATGTGTTCGGACAGTGCCAGCAGCAATAGATAGAACAGCGCGAGCGCCAGCCCCACCATGAGATATTGCATGCCGTGAATGGCAATGCCGCTCATGTGCTCCCAGAGGAAGAACGTGAGGAATGTGATCACGATGAGCAGCACCGCGTAGTGCACCGCGCGGTAGTTGCGCTGGTAGATGTCGACGGGTTCGTAGAACACCACGCCAACGCTGCTTTGGGCGAAAGATGCCTCCGCGGGCTCGCCCGGACGAACCTCGCTGTCGTACCAGCTCTGACCGAAGTTCCGGTTGATCTCGAGTACCGACCAGCGGGCCGTGAATCCGTCGTCCGTGATCTGCGGGTCGAGTGGCGCGGGCGCGCCCTGGAACTTCGGATGCGGCCATGCGGACTTGATGGCGATTTCCGCCTTGCGCGCGAGCGGCAGGAAACTGAGCTGGCTGCTGCCCGCCAGGGTGAGTTTCAGCCGAAACGGAACCGTGGCGTTCTCGCGCAGCGCCGCCACGGGTACGGACGTGGAAATGCCCGCGGATCCCGTATAAGCGTCGGCCGCCACTGTCGACCTTTCGCCGGCCACCTCGAGGTCGTCCACGGCGCGCAATGCGCGCGATTCGGAGTTGAGCACGAGCAGGCGCGCCTCGCCCCATTTCACCTCGCGGCCCTCCTTCTGCGTCAGTAGTTGGGCGAAGTCGCGGTTCACGAACTCGCCGGAGATCTGCACGTTGGCGGTGTACACCGGTGTCTCGTAAAGTCCGACGGCGCGAAAACCCGGGTCGGCGCTGGCGCTGATCTTCAGCGTATCGGGCAGCACGAAAAGGACATTGCGCTCGACCTCCGTGCGTTGGGTTTCTCGCCCCGCCGCGGTCTGGTCGACGACCACGCGCGTGGTCTCCACGGGAATCGCCAGCAAAACGCCTGCGGTGGTCTGCGCGCCACCCCAGGATTCGGCCACGCGCATCGCGGCGGTCTGCCGCATTTCGACTCGTTCGCCCACGAGGCTTTCCACCTGGGCGAGCGGATCGAGCAACAACACGATCA
>DASQJS010000297.1:0-7923 GCA_035630995.1 Steroidobacteraceae bacterium
ATGCTCGCAGCGAACACGCCGTTGCCCGTTCCCGAAGACCTCATGGGTGCGGTGGAAACCCGCATCGGCAAACTACCGGCGGGAACCGTGGCCATGCTTGAAGCCGCGGCGGTGTGCGGTGTGGAGTTTCGCGCCGGTGCGGTGGCCGACATACTCGGACGAACGCGGCAGGAAATCATCGAAGAGTGCGATCGGCTGGTGCAGAAGCAATACTGGCTTCGCCACAGCGCCACCGTGGATCTGAGCGACGGCACGCTGGATGCGCTCTATACATTCCGCCACAGCATCTATCGGCACGTGTTCTACGAGCGCATGGGCGTGGCGCCGCGCGTGCAGCTCCACCGGCGTGTGGCACAGGTGCTGGCTGCGGGTGCGGCGCTGGGCGTAGCTGTCGCTGCGACCGAGCTCGCTTCTCATCATGAGCGGGGCAGGGAGCCGGCGGCGGCTTTGCGCGCGTACTCCCAGGCGGCGCAGGGTGCGCTTCGCAGTTTCGTGCCGCTGCAGGCCTTCGAGATCTGCGAGCACGCGCGTGCGCTGTTGTCGCAGGTTCCTGCCGGGCCTGAGCGCCTGATGCTCGAGCTCGGCATCGAGAGTCCGCGCGGTGTCGCTGCCGCACAGGTACACGGAGTCGGCTCGGCCGAGCCGCGCGCCATTTTCGAGCGAGTACGTGAACTGTGTGAGCTCCTGCCACAACACCCGGCACGGGCGCTGCTGCTCAACGGTTATGGGGCATCGCTCTTTTCGCGAGGCGAGTACGGCAAGTTGCAGGAGTTCGCCGAGCGGCTCGAGTTGCTCGAGGGACCCGATCGCGCGCCGCTGCTGGTCATGACCGCGTTGTTTCGTGCTGGTGCCATGGCGGCGCGGGGCGAGTGCCGGGTCGCCACGGAATGGTGGAAGAAGGCCATTGAATATTGCGAAGCCATCACCGATCGAAGCGGCTTTCAGGCCTTCATCGTCGATCCGGAAACCGGCATCCGCGCCAATGCCGTGCGCACATTGTTCGAACGAGGGCTCATCGACCAGGCGCGCGCTCAGTCTGCGAAGTCGGTTGCCATGGCGGAGGCGCTCGGTCAGCCGCTGGCGCAATCGCTGGCACGGTGGCGCGCCGGCATGCTCGAAGTACGGCTCGGCAACCCGGACAAGGTCATCGAACACGCCAATGCAATCGAGAAGATAGTCGCCAGGACCAGCGTGGTGCAGGGCGACGGCCCCAGCCGCTACCTGCGCGGCTGGGCGCTGGCGCAACTCGGCGATCCCCAAACGGGTCTCGCGCACATTCGCGATGGACTGGCCCGGCACCTGCGCATCGGCATGATCTCGAGCAGCACAGAGGTGATGGGCTACGCCGCCGAGGCGCTCGTCCTGGCGGGCGACTGGCAAGGCGCCAACAAAGAGCTGGCGGACGCCTTCGCCCGTGCACGCGATCTCGACGAAAACTTTTACGTGCCGATCCTGCTCATGCTGCAGGCGCGCGTGGCGAGCGGGCTGGGTGATGAGAAGGCGGCGTATCGCTGGCTGCGGGAAGCCGTGCAGGTGGCGCTCGCGCAGGAGGCTTGTGGCTTCGAACTGAAGGCGTCATGCGCGCTCGTCGAACATCCGCTCAGTACGCAAGAGGACAAAATCGCCTTGTTGGAGTTACTGAAGACATTCACGGAAGGTATTGATTCTAAAGATCTAATACGTGCCCGTTTACTGGTCAACTGATCCCAGACCGAAACGCGACCGCAGCGTTACGACTTCATAGACGCTGATTCGTAACTTGCCCTCCATGGACTGGAGGACAAGTGATGAACAAGCACGAATCAAATCCGAAGCAGAGCAACTGGACGGGCAGCCGATTGGCGTCGGCACGCTGGCAGGAGTTGCACAACCATCTCTCGCGCCACCCGGCCACGGCCGAGTACGGCTGGGCGTGTCGCTCTTCGCTGATCTGCAAGTGGCGCGCCGCACCCGTGGCCGTTTTGCAGGCGACTTCGCCGGTGGGTTGAGCCAGTGATCCTCGCCATCCATCCGAGCTACCCGAATGCGCGTGCCTACGTGCTCAAGCTGCATCGCGACGCTCGTCCGGCCGCCGGCAAGGTCATCGGCCGCCTCGAGAACGTGACCACGGGCGAGCAGTTCGTGTTCGGCAGCGCCGAAGAACTCCTGGCCGCATTGGCACGCGACGTATCCAGCACCCGATTCGAATAGAGGCAACCATGGACAGCAATCTTTCAGCCGAAGCCAGCATCGTCGTCACCGTGCAGGACACCGCGAGCCGTATCGCGCTCGCGCCGACGGACTCGTTCCCCGAGGTGTTCGCCACCTCGCGAATGATCGCGCTCATGGAACTGGCCGCCGCCCGCGCCATGATGCCTTTGTTAGGCGAAGGCCAGCTCTCGGTGGGCGTTTCGATCAACGTGCGCCACACGGCGGCCACGCTGCCCGGCAGCCACGTGCGTGCGGTGGCCACCCGCATCAGCACCGAAGCGAAGCTCATGTATTTCCGCGTCGAGGCTTTCGACGAAGCGGGGCTCATCGGCACCGGCGAGCATGCGCGAGCCATCGTCGATACCACCCGCCTCATTTCCGGCGCCGAGCGCCGCCGCAAACCGATTTCAAACACCCAGGGGATTCAATGAAACCGTTGATTGCATTGTTAGGCGTGGCCGCGCTGTCGGCCTGCGCATCGCTTCCAGGCAAGGCTCCGGCGCCCGCCCTCAAGCCTCAGGACAGCTTCGCGAGCACACAGATGTTTGCCGCGCCCGCGGGTGAATGGCCGGCGGCGGGATGGTGGAAGGTCTATGGAGACACCCAGCTCAACGCGCTGATCGACGAGGGCCTCGCAGGCTCGCCTTCGATCGCCGTCGCCGATGCGCGCCTGCGCCGTGCGCGCGCCGCCCAGGACACCAGCCGCGGTTCACTCATGCCGCAGGTGAGCGCCAGCGGCTCGATGACGGAGCAGAAGCAGAGCTACAACTACCTGAGCCCGGCCGCGATGACTCCGCAGGGCTGGAACGACTACGGCCGCGCCAGCCTCGATTTTTCCTGGGAGCTCGACTTCTGGGGCAAGAACCGCGCCGCGCTCGCGGCGGCCACCTCCGAGGCGGTAGCCGCGAGTGCGGATGCGGACCAGTCGCGACTCGCGCTGTCGTCCGCAATCGCGTCGAGTTATGCGGAACTGGCGCGGCTCTATTCGGCGCTCGATACGGCCATCGCGGCGCGTGATCTGCGTACCAAGACAGCCGAGCTGTTCGGCAAGAGATTCGATAACGGACTCGAAACCCGCGGCGGGCAACGCCAGGCGGATTCACGGCGCGCGGCGAGTGAAGCCGACGTGCTGTCGCTAGAGGAGCAGATTGCACTGCAGAAGAACCGCATTGCGGCGCTCATGGGCGCGGGCCCGGATCGCGGACTTTCGATTGCGCGTCCGAAGGTGGACTTCACGCGCGCATTCGCACTGCCTTCCACGTTGTCGGTGGATCTCATCGGCCGCCGGCCGGACCTCGTCGCGGCGCGCCTGCGTGCCGAAGCGGCCGCGAAGCGCATTCACGTGACGCGCGCGCAGTTCTATCCGAACGTGAACCTGAGCGCCTTCATTGGCGTGCAGTCGCTCGGCCTCGACTTGTTGCAGGAGAACGGCTCCGACATCGGCAGTGTCGGGCCGGCGTTCACTTTGCCCATCTTCAACGGTGGCAGGTTGCGCGGGCAGTTGCGCGGCGCCGAGGCCGAGTACGCCGAAGCCGTTGCGAATTACGACCGTGCGCTGGTGCAGGCGCTGCAGGAGGTGGCGGATGCCGCCGTCTCGCAACGCGCGCTCGGGGCGCAGATCGGATACATCGATGCCGCCGTGGACGCGGCGCGCGAATCCTGGCGCGTGCAGAGCAACCGCTACGAAGGCGGGCTCGCCAGCTACCTCGACGTGCTGTCGGCCGAAGACTATCTACTCGGCAACCTGCGCACCCAGGCGGATCTGCGCAGCCGCTCGATGACGCTGGACGTGGCGCTGAACAGGGCGCTGGGCGGCGGCTACCAGTCTTCTTCAAATCTTTGAAAACTCGATTACGGAGGAATTGTTTTATGACGACGATGAATACAGAAGTACTCGGGAAGGCCGACCAGGCACTCGAGCAGGCGGCGGACCAGGCCGCGAAGGCAAAACGCAAACGCGCCTTGTTGGTACTCGGCGCCGTGGTGCTGACGTTGGGGACCAGCTATGGCACCTATTCGCACTTCTACGCGTCGAAGTTCATCTCGACCGACAACGCGTACACGGCGGCGGAGACTGCGCAGGTCACACCGTCGGTCGGTGGCATCGTGCGCGAAGTGCGCGTCACCGACACGAGCTACGTCCACAAGGGTGACGTGCTGGTGGTGCTGGATGACATCGACGCGCGTCTCGCGCTCGCGCAGGCCGAAGCCGAGCTCGGCCGCGCGCAGCGCCGCGTTCGCGGCTATGTCGCCAACGATGAGAGCCTGACGGCGCAGCTCGCGGCGCGCGCAGCCGATGAAAAGCGCGCGAAGGCGGACCTGGATCGCGCAGTCATCGACCTGCAGCGTCGCGAGAACCTGGCCGAATCGGGCTCGGTGTCGGGCGATGAGCTGACCAAGGCGCGCAATGCGTACGAAAGCGCCCGCGCTTCGCTCGCGCAGGCGCGCTCCAACTACACCGCGGCCATTGGCTCGCGCAATGCCAATGCGGTGCTCATCGAGAACACAACCGAGAGCACCAACCCCGAAGTGGCGCTGGCCCGTGCGCGCCGTGACCAGGCGCAGGTGAACCTGGATCGCACCGTCATCCGCGCGCCGGTCGATGGCGTCGTCGCCAAGCGTTCGGTGCAGGTGGGTCAGCAGATCCAGGCGGGATCACCCGTGCTCGCCATCGTGCCGCTCGCCGAAGTGCACGTGGACGCGAACTTCAAGGAAGGCCAGCTCGAGCGTGTACGTATCGGTCAGCCAGTGGAAATCACGTCGGATCTGTACGGCAGCTCGAAGACTTACCACGGCGTGGTCGTGGGTTTGTCGGGCGGCACGGGCAGCACGTTCGCTGCCATCCCGGCGCAGAACGCCACCGGCAACTGGATCAAGGTCGTTCAGCGCGTGCCGGTGCGAATCCGCCTCGATACGGCAGAGCTGGAGGCGAATCCGTTGCAGGTCGGATTGTCAATGGAAGCCACCATCGATACGCGTTCCAACCAGGGTTGATAGACGGAAGTTGAAAGGGAGACAGTGATGACCGCATTTGAAAAGGCCCTCTCCAGCGACGCACCCTTGAAGGGTGCGATGCTGTGGCTGGTTGCCATCGTTCTGGCCGGCGCAAATTTCATCGCCGTGCTCGACATGACCATCGCCAACGTGTCGGTGCCCAACATCGCGGGTAGTTTGGGCATCAGTTCGAGCCAGGGCACCTGGGTCATCACCTGTTACGCGGTGGCGGAAGCCATCACGGTGCCGCTCACGGGCTGGCTGGCCGCGCGTTTTGGCGCGGTGAGGGTGTTCACCACCGCCATCGGCTGCTTCGGCTTGTTTTCCCTGTTCTGTGGCCTGGCCAATTCGTTCGCGATGCTGGTGGTCGGGCGCATTCTGCAGGGTGTCGCGGGCGGCCCGCTGATCCCGCTGTCGCAGACGCTGCTGCTGCGCATCTTCCCGAAAGAGAAGGCCGCCGCGGCGACCGCGCTTTGGGCCATGACCACGCTGGTGGCACCCATTCTCGGGCCGATCCTTGGTGGCTATCTGTGCGACAACTACGCCTGGCCAATGATCTTTCTGATCAACGTGCCCCTCGCGCTGGCGATGGCGCCGTTCGCGCTTCGGATGCTGAAGCGTTTCGAAACGGCCATCGTCAGGACGCCGATCGATCTCATCGGTCTTGCGATCATGGTCCTTGCCGTCGGCGCGCTGCAGCTCATGCTCGATCTCGGCAAGGAGCACGACTGGTTCGAGTCCGGGCTCATTATTTCACTCGGCATCGTCGCCGCCATTGGCCTCGTGGCGTTCGTGATATGGGAGATGGGTGAGAAGCATCCAATCGTGAACTTGCGCGTGTTCCGGCATCGTGGCTTCACGACGGCAGTGATCGTGATCGCCGCCGGCTTCGGCGCGATGTTCGCGGCCAACGTTCTCACGCCGCTCTGGCTGCAGAGCTACATGGGCTACACCTCGTCCTGGGCGGGGTATGCCACGGCCTGGACCGGCGTGCTGGCCGTGTTCTGCGCGCCGGCGGCGGGTCTGCTCTCCACGAAGGTGGATCCCCGCAAGCTGGTGTTCTTCGGGCTCGTGTGGTTAGGCGGTGTACTCGCCTTCCGCACTGGCGCGACCACCGACATGACGTTCTGGCAGATATCGGGGCCGTTGCTGTTGATGGGCCTCGGCCTGCCGTTCTTCTTCGTGCCGGTCACGACGCTGGCGCTGGCGAGCGTCGAAGAGCACGAGACCGCGTCCGCCGCGGGCCTCATGAACTTCCTGCGCACGCTGGCGGGTGCCGTGGCCACTTCCGTCGTAACGACGAGTTGGGAAAGCAAGACGCAGGTAATGCATTCGGAGCTCGCGGGGGTGGTGGATCGCACGGGAGAAGTGGCGCATACGCTGGGCGCGAGTGGCTTCAGCCCCGAGGCCACGCGTCAGGCGCTCGACAACATGACGCAGAGTCAGAGCGTGATGCTCGCCACCAATGAAATCATGGCGTTCGTGTCGCTCGCGTTCTTCCTGTCGGCGATGCTCATCTGGGCCGCACCGCGGCCGACCCGCAAGGTGGCGTTGGGAGCCGCACATTGAACCGAGGTAGCATCTCACCATGACTCAATCACTATTGACCTATCGCGGCACCGTTCACTCGTGGCACTGCGACCATATGGGACACATGAACGTCATGTGGTACGTGGGCAAGTTCGACGAGGCCACGTGGTACCTCGCAGCGATGATGGGCATGACGGCCCAATACCTGAAAGACGCGAAACGCGGCATGGCCGCCGTCGATCAGCGCATCGCCTATCGCCGCGAAGCGCTACCGGGCGATGTGGTCACGATTCGCACCGCCATCATCGAGGTGCGGCAGAAGAGCGTGCGCTTCGTGCACGAAATGCGGCGTGGGGACCTCGGCGACCTGCTCGCCACCATGGTCGTCACCGGCGTTCATATCGACGGAGTGGGGCGGCGAGCCACGGCCTTCGACAAGCAGATCCATGCGAAGGCGGAGGAGATGATAACGCCCGACGCCGCACTCTGGGACGCCTGGCCACCCGAGAAAGCGTATCTCGACTGACGGTTCAGAATAAAAAAGGCCGCGGCGCCCGGGGCGCCGCGGCCTTCTGGCCGGCAAGATCCGACCGTTGACGAACTAGTTGGCTCTCCAGCGCACGCCGATCGCGAACTGCCGGCCATTGAGAACATTGCCGAAGTTCGTGTGCAGCGGGTCGCCCACGTCCGCGAAGTGGTAGTACGACTGCGTCAACTCGTCGGTAAGGTTCACGGCGTCGAATGAGATCGCGAAATTCTCATTGAAGTCGTAGTTCAGCTGCAGGTCGAGACTGCTCTCGGGCCTGCGCCAGATGCCGATCGGATTGGCGAAGATGCGTGCTTCGTTGTTGTTGAGGAATTTCTCTCGCCACACGTACGAGAGCCGTCCGCCGAATCCGCCGTGTTCATAGGCAAGGGACGCATTGTAGGAGCTGTCCGAGACCACGAAGAAGTCGGTGGTCTCTTCGCCGATGATGTTTCCAGCGGAGTCGGTCTGCGGGATATTCTGCGAGGAATCGAGGCTCGTGTAGCTGCCCAAAATGCCGAAGCCGTTGAATACGCCTGGCAACTCGGGGAAGTACTGGAAGCCGAGTTCGAAGCCCTTGAGTACGCCATCAGAAGCGTTGACCGGCTGTGTCACCACGAAGTCATTGGTGGACAGGCCGGTGTTCGGAATCGTGATGCGGCGCGTGAGCGGCACGACGAGGC
>DASQJS010000298.1:0-12809 GCA_035630995.1 Steroidobacteraceae bacterium
CGCGTGCCGGGCATCGCGCTCAGCGCGCAGATCTAGCCAGCGGCGCGCGCCGCTTGACGCTGCGGGTTCGCGCTCGTAGCCTGAATGCGAAATATTTTTCGGTATTCGAAACCCATGATCGCCGCCGACCGTCACCTGTCAGTGCCCGGCGCCCGTCTGCGTTACCGCGACGAAGGCGCGGGCCCCGCCGTGGTGCTGGTGCATGGGTGGACACTCGACCTCGACATGTGGGAACCGCAGGTGCTGCTCGCCGCACAGCTGCGCATCGTGCGCTTCGATCGCCGTGGCTTCGGACTTTCGTCCGGCGAAGCGTCCATGCGTGCCGACGTGCAGGATCTGCACGCGTTGATCACCAGGCTCGAACTCCCCAGGCCGTTGCTGGTGGGCATGTCGCAGGGCGCGCGCGTGGTCCTCGATTTCGCGGCGCGCCATCCCATGATTCCCGGCGCGCTGATGCTCGACGGCGCACCGCCGTGCGCACAGTCCGACCTGCCGATGGCACTGTTCCGTGATACGGCGCGCCGCAGCGGCATCGAAGCATTTCGCAAGCTGTGGGCGGATCACGCGCTGACGCAACTCGTCACCGGCGACCCGGCGATACACGCACTGCGCTCACGCATCCTGGCGCGTTACCGGGGCACGGACTTGCTGGCGAAAGTCGAAGAAGAGCACGGCGCGCTGGACGACCAGGCGCTCAAGCAGATCCGCGTGCCGGTGCGCATCATCAACGGCGAATGCGACGCGGACACGCGCCGGCATGCCGGGCAGAGGCTGCACACCGCATTGCCGGATTCTGAAATCGTGGTCGTGGCGAACGCCGGTCACATGCCGAACCTCGATGCGCCGGACGACTACAACCGGATCGTGAGCGAATTTGCACGCCGGCACCTGCCGGTCGCGGCCTGAACCAGGGAGAGATTCATGACAAAGATTCTGGTGCTCTATTACAGCAGCTATGGGCACGTCGAACAGATGGCGCATGCCCAGGCCGAGGGTGCGCGTCGCATCAGCGGCGCGGACGTCGTCGTCAAACGCGTTCCGGAACTCGTGCCGGAAGCCCTCGCGCGCAGCTCCCATTTCAAGGTCGATCAGTCCGCACCCATCGCCGATCCCAGCGAGATCGATCGATACGACGGAATCATCTTCGGCACGCCCACGCGCTTCGGCAACATGGCGGCGCAGATGCGCAACTTCCTCGATCAGACCGGAGCGTTGTGGTACCGGCACGCACTGGTCGGCAAAGTCGGCAGCGTGTTCTGCTGTACCGCCAGCCAGCACGGCGGCCAGGAAACCACGATCACCTCGTTCCACACGACACTGTTGCACCTGGGCATGGTCATCATCGGATTGCCCTACACCTACAAGGACCTCGCCACGATGCGCGAAGTGACCGGCGGCACGCCATACGGAGCGAGCTCGATCACCGGCGCCGGCGACGAGATGCGCATGCCGAGTGCGCTCGAGCTCGACATGTGCAAGTACCAGGGCGAACACGTCACGCGAATCACGCGCGACCTGGCCGCGGGCCGCGCGGCCGCGCGGTAGCCGGACCCGGTAGCCGTGTTCGATAGATAGGCAGCGGAGCCAGCGATGCGCGACGAACCAGCAGGCGGAAGCAGCGTCGCGGCACAGGCAGCCGGCACGCCCTTCCGCTTCTACGACAACCGCCAGAAGTACCTGGCGTTCGTCAACACCTGCAACGAAAAACAGAAGGTGGCGGATCGTGGCGCCGACGAGCTGCGGCAGATCGAGCCGATGCCGCCGGCACTGCGCATCTTCGATGCCGGCATGGGTGATGCGACGGTGCTGGCGCGGCTCATGCGCAGCGCCCACGCTTCATGGCCCACGGTTCCCCAGCTCATCGTCGCCAAGGAGATAAGCCGCGAGGACGTGCGCCTGGGGCTCGAGAAGATGGCGGACCGTTTCCTGGAACATCCGGCCACCGTCCTGGTGATCACCAATCTGTATTACGCCGACGCGCCGGCATTGCGTCCGCGGAGTGCGGCTGACGTCGCGCGACTCAACTGGCGTGAGCTCAGGCTCACTGGAAATACGAGCCATGACTACGCGCGCCAGATAGACGCGCTGGGATCCCTGCTCGATCACGGCTGGGCGACGCGTCTCAGTGAAACCACCGGCAACCCCGTGTATGCGGTGCCATCAGTCCTGGTGATCTACCGCGAGGATCACGCGTTCCTGCTCGACCGTGTCATCCCGCATCACGACACGCCGGGCATCGAATACGACTTCATTCTCGCCTCGCAACCCTGGCGCGCGCGCATGTCGGCGCAGTTCAAGGTGAACAAGGTGCTGGCGCCGCTGACGCGGCACCTCGCGCGCGGTGGCAGGTTGTTGGTCGTGCAGTCGCGTGGTGATGACCCCGGGCTCGAAATCGTCCGCGAGCTCTGGGCCGACGAGGCGCCGTTCCAGGTGGACCGTCACCGCCTGCTAGGCGAGCTCCAGGCCGTACTCGGTGCAGACGCCGCGAAATACTCCATGCCCGACCCGCCCGACGACCAGGCAATCTTCCGCTACGAGATGCACACGCTGCCCGCAGAAGTCGGCGACCGTATCGGCACCTCGATGTTGTTCGCGGCGTGGAATGCGGCGATCTACGTCAACCAGATCGAGGATGAGCGGCTGGGAGAAGTCCTCGCAAGCGGCGGATATCTCGAAGCGACGCAACGCGTGTTGCGCCGGCACGGCGGTCTGTGGTTCAACGACGAAGCGTTCGTGGTGAGCCGGCTCGCGTGAGCGGAACCGCTCAGGCGCGCACGATGCGTCCGTCGTCGTTGAACCAGAGATTGCCGTTCGTGGTCGACAAGTGAACACCACCGGCCCAGTCGTCGATGGGGTTCACCGGATACGCTGACGCCGCACCATTCAGGACCTGTTCGCCAAACCCGGTCAGCGTGACCTGTGCTCGCGCGATCTGTTGCCGGCTCCCATTCATGTTCAGGAGCGGTTGCGGCAATGAACTGCTGCTCATCCCGAGCAGCCGCGAAAAGGTGTAGAGGTCACCGACCAGGTCGCCGTCGTCAAACATGGCAGCGATCGTGTGGCCGACGACCGCCGCCGCCTCGGGGCCCTGGTCCCGCGTTTCCTTCAAGAGGCGACGGTCCCAGAAGTTGAGACCGGTGACGCGATCGGGATAACGGCGCAGCACCTTGGCCACCGCCTCGTGCAGGTACCACGGAGCATTCGGATGCCGCGCGGCAAAGGTCGAGACCGCGGTCGGTTCATTCGACGTGACCGCTACCCACGCATCGCGATACGCCGCGAGTTCGATGGGCGTGAGCTTTCTCGCGTCCGGATGCGCGCGCATTTCAACGGGCGTGAGATCGCCGGTTCCGCGCACACGCAGACCGGAGGACGCATGTTTCTCGAACTGAACGACATGCACCGAACCGATGTCTCCGCCCGTCACCGCGACCAGGTGAAGCACGAAAGAAATCATCAGTTGATCGCTGTTGCCGGTGGCCGCCCAGACGCAGGGCAATTCGCGTCCGTGCAGGCGTTGCGAATTCTTGAGGATGTCGATTGGCGATGGCTCGAAATCGAAATCGCGCAGGTGTGACAACGTGCTGCGCCAGAAATCGAGTCGCGCGTTCTGCCAGGCGGATATCTTGGTGAGTCGCGGGAGGGGCCCGCAGGAAAGTACATCGCGATTGATGAGCAGCCGGTCGCTCGGCCCGAAGGTGTGCAGGAAGGTGCTCGCAGCCCAATCGCCGTTCACTATCTGCAAAAGCACGGGATCGAAGTCTGACAACGCCTGCCTCCCGCAATGCGTTCAATCGCCGGAAGTCACACGGGAAGTATGAAGCGAAACGCTGCTCCGTAGTGTCGGTCCGCGCCCAGATCCGGCAGAAATTTTTGAGAAACACCGCACTCTGTTTCACTTGTGCCGGTGAAATCCGGGAAAGGCGTCTAGTCGCCGGCGATCATCATTTCACTTATCAGAATGCTGCCCACACGCACCCCACCGCGCACATCGATGTCATTGCCGATCGCCGCGATGTTCCTGTACATGTCCTTGAGGTTGCCCGCAATGGTGATTTCGTGCACCGGAAAAGCCTGCACGCCATTCTCCACCCAGTACCCGGAAGCGCCGCGCGAGTAGTCGCCGGTCACGCCGTTCACGCCCTGCCCCATGAGCTCGGTGACTAACAACCCGGTGCCGAGCTCGCGCAGGAGCGCGCCGATTTCCATGCCGCCGGACTTCGATTCCACCAGCACGTTGTGCGTGCCACCGGCATTTCCGGTGGTCTTGAGACCCAGCTTGCGTGCGGAGTAGCTGCCGAGGATGTAGCCCTGCAACACGCCGTCATTCACCAGGTCGCGATCGCGCGTGGCCACGCCCTCGCCATCGAACGGGCTGCTGCCCAGCGCCTTCACGATGTGCGGCCGCTCGCGCAATTCCACGAACGACGGAAAAATCTGCTGGCCCGACGCGCCGAGCAGGAACGAGCTCTTGCGATACTGGCTGCTGCCGCGCACGGCACCGAGGAAATGGCCGATGAGCCCGCGCGCCACTTCCGGCGCGTAGAGCACGCGCGCTTTCTGGGTACCGATCTTGCGCGCGCCGAGCCGCGCCACCGCGCGTTCACCCGCCTTGCGGCCGATGCTCTCGGAACTCTCGAGCTCGCGCGCATCGCGCGCCGAGGCGTACCAGTAGTCCCGCTGCATGTCATCGCCGGCCTGGGCGAGCAGCACGCAGCTCACGCTGTGGCTGGTGGACGGAAAACCTTCGAGAAAGCCGTGCGAGTTGCCGTACACGCGCACGCCACGGTGGCTGCTGACGCTGGCGCCCTCCGAATTCGTGATGCGCGAATCGACCTTGCGCCCGGCCGCTTCGCATTCTCGCGCGGTTTCTACCGCCTGCTCGGGCGGAAGATCCCAGGGATGGTCGAGGTCGAGGTCGGGGATGTCGCGCGCCAGCTCGTCGGGATCCGCAAGGCCCGAGCATTCGTCCTCGGCGGTGTAGCGGGCGATATCGCAGGCCTTTTCCACGGTTTCGGCCACGGCGCGCGAAGACAGGTCAGCGGTGCTGGCGGACCCCTTGCGCTTGCCGAAATACACGGTGATGCCCATGCCGCGATCGCGCTGGTATTCGACGGTTTCGACTTCACCCAGCCGGACAGTGGTAGTCAGTCCTTTTTGCAGGCTGACGTCGGCTTCGGCCTGGCTGGCGCCCAGCTTGCGGGCAAGCTGCAACGATTCGGAAACGATGCTCTTGAGCTCGGGGATTCGGGTACCGTCTACTTCCTGCATGGCTAGAATTGTACGATGCGCGGCAAAGACGAAAACGAGGAATATCGGGGTCCCAGCAAGAGCATGCTCAAGCGTGATGCTGCGGCAGCCCAGGATTTGGGAACCCGCCTGATCGCGCTCAAGGAACCCGACCTCGTCGCGCTCAACCTGCCCGAAACCCTGTTCGATGCCATCCTGCTCGCGAAACGCATCACCAGCCGCGGCGGACTCGCGCGCCAGCGCCAGTACATCGGCAAGCTCATGCGCGGCATCGATCCCGCGCCCATCGAGGCGGCGCTCAGTGTCGAATCGCGCGCCTCGGCGGTGGACGCCGAAAAACACAAGCGCATCGAGGCCTGGCGCGCGCGGCTACTCACCGAGGGGCCGAAGGCGCTCGACGACCTGCTCAAATCGCGTCCCGGTGCCGATCGCAAGGCGTTGCAGTTGTTGATCACCAAGGCGACCAGCGAACGCGTCGATTCGGGCAGCAGGGAAGGTGCGTCGCGCGAGCTGTTCCGTTCGATTCGCGCTTTGTTTGATAGTATTTCGTGATGAAACCACTGGTTGGCATCATCATGGGCTCGACTTCCGACTGGGAGACGATGCGCGCCGCGGCTGAAGCACTCGACAAGCTCGGTGTTCCTTACGAGACCCGCGTCGTCTCCGCCCATCGCACTCCGGACCTGCTGTTCGAATACGCGTCGAGTGCGCAGGGTCGCGGCATCGAAGTGATTGTTGCCGGTGCCGGCGGCGCTGCCCATCTACCGGGCATGGTGGCATCCAAGACCACGTTGCCGGTGCTCGGCGTGCCGGTTCAATCCAAGGCTCTCAACGGTCTCGACTCGTTGCTGTCCATCGTGCAGATGCCTGCGGGAATTCCCGTGGCCACCTTCGCCATCGGTGTGGCCGGCGCCACCAATGCGGGCCTCGCGGCGGCCGCCATCCTCGCGAACAAGCGTCCGGAAATCGACGCGGCGCTCAAGAAATTCCGCGCCGAGCAGACGGCCAAGGTTCTCGCCAACCCGGACCCGTCGAAGCTGTGACTGTAGGAATCGTCGGCGCCGGACAGCTCGGGCGCATGATGGCCCTCGCGGGTTATCCACTGGGCCTCGACTTCCTGTTCCTCGACAAAGATGCGCAGACTCCCGGGGGACAGGTCGGCCCGCTGCTCGCGGGCGCCCTCACCGATCGGAGCTTGTTAGGCGATCTCAGCCAGCGTTGTGAGGTGGTGACTTTCGACTGGGAGAACATTCCGGTCGAGGCACTCGAAAGTCTGCCGGGCAAGGCGCGCATCTCGCCGCCTTTGCGGGCTCTGGCCGCGGCCCAGGACCGGCTCAGCGAAAAGCGCACGTTCGAACTGCTCGGCATTCCGACCACGAAATACGCGGCGGTCGATTCGCGCGAAAGCCTCGAGGTCGCGGTCAGGTCGATCGGCCTGCCCGGCGTGCTCAAGACCCGGCGCATGGGCTACGACGGCAAGGGCCAGTTCGTGCTGCGCAAGCCCGCCGATCTCGAACGCGCCTGGGCCGAGCTGGGAAAGAGCGCGCTGATATACGAAAACCTCGTGCCCTTCGATGCCGAAGTGTCGGTCGTCGCCGTGCGCGGCGCCGATGGCAAGCTGGCGTTTTATCCGCTCAATCTCAACGTACATCGCGATGGCATCCTGCGCCTCACGCGCGCGCCATACGGCAACGCCGCCCTGACCCGCCAGGCCCAGCGCGCCGCGCGCAAGCTGTTGACGCATTTTCAATACGTCGGCGTGCTCACCATCGAGTTCTTCGTCAAGCGCGGCAGGCTCATCGCCAACGAAATGGCGCCGCGGGTACACAACTCGGGTCACTGGACCATCGAAGGCGCCGACACCAGTCAGTTCGAAAATCACGTGCGGGCCATCGCCGGCCTGCCGCTCGGCTCCACGCGGGCGCGGGGCCACTCGGCGATGATCAATCTTGTAGGTGAAATGCCCACGCGAGACTCCCTGCTCGCGGAGCCCGCACTGCACTGGCATGACTACGGCAAGACAGCACGGCCCGGCCGCAAGCTAGGCCATGTCACGATTTGCGAAAACACGGCGAAAACCCGCGACCGGCGGGCTTTTAAGCTCCTTTCCAGGATCGACCGCGCGACCTGGCTCGCACTTCGGTAACCCCGAATAGGGGGTTCCCTGCCCCAAAGCCAGCTTTACCGTAATATCGGCCGCTGCGATGTATATCGAGAACTTCAAGCTGCGCGAGCTGCCGTTCCGGTTGAGCCCGGACCCGCAGTTCCTGTACCTGTCCCGCGCCCATGCGCGCGCCAAGGCGTACATGGAGTCGACGATCTGGTTTACCGACGGATTCGTCGTGGTCACCGGAGAAATCGGCTCGGGCAAAACCACGCTCATCGAAAGCTTCCTGCGCCAGCTCGATTCGGACGTCGTCATCGCGCAGATCAACCAGACCCAGGTCAACGCAGTCGAATTCCTGCAGTCGGTGCTGGTCCAGTTCGGCTTCTCGCCGTTCAAGATGAAGAAAGCCGAGTTGATCGCCACCCTCAACGGTTTCCTCATCGAGCAGTATGCCGCCGGCCGCAAGGTGCTGTTGATCATCGACGAGGCACAGAATCTCTCGCTCAAGGTGCTCGAGGAGATCCGGATGCTGTCCGGCATCGAGTCCACGAAAGACAAGGTGCTGCGCATCATTCTCGCCGGCCAGCCCGAGCTCAACGAGAAACTCGATTCGCCGGAACTGGTGCAGCTCACCCAGCGCATCCGCCTTCGCTTCCATCTCGGCACCTTGTCACGCGAGGACCTGCGGTCCTACGTCCGGCATCGCCTGGATGTGGCTGGTGCCGACGGTCGCGAGATTTTTGCCGAAGACAGTTTCCCGGAACTCTACAAATACACCGGTGGCGTGCCGCGACTCATCAACACGTTGTGCGACACCGCGATGATGGCCGCATTCAATGAGGACCGCGATTTCGTGACCCCGGCGGACATCGCTTCGGCGGTGAGCGAGCTGCAGTGGGCGGAGTTCTCGTCGCGCGCCAACGCCATTGCCGCCAGGAGCGCCAACGGCGTTCACGCGACCGGCGATCGCCCGACCCGCGCGCTCTCCAAGCTGGTGTTGTCCACCGATGGCAAGACCGTGGCCGAGCTGCACCTCATGCCCGGTCGCAAGGTCATCGGCCGCACACCGGACAACGATCTGCAGATCGACAGCAAGTTCATCAGCCGACATCACTGCCAGCTGGTCACGGGCAGCGATGGCCTGACCGTCATCGAAGACCTGAACAGCACCAACGGCATCCTGGTACGCGGCAAGCGCGTACGCCGCCATTCGCTGCGCGACGGTGACGTTGTCACCGTTGGCCAGCACGAAATCCTGTACGTGGACGAACAAACCGGGCACCTCGTCGACACGCACGACGATCTGCCTCGCGTCGACGTGAATGCCGCCAATGAAGACGCCAACGAAGACGCGGATGACGACGCATCATCGGGAGACGCAGCAGGCGCGGTGAAAATCTGACCCCGAAAAGAAAAAGGCGCGTGAGCTGCAAGCTCACGCGCCTTTTTTTGTTTCGAGGGTCGAGGTTAGCGGCGTCGGCCCGTGAACAGATTGATCAGGCGCCCGAACAGGCCGGGACGAAAACCATCCACTTGCATGGTGTTGCGCGCGCTGCCGGTCTGGCGGCGCATTTCCGCGAGCACGTCCGGCGGCAGGTTGATACGAAATTCGCCGCTGGCAGATGTGTCGTTACGCATTTTCGAATGGCTCCGTTGAGGATCAGTTGAGACCGCGATGGCAGTGTGGCGAAGCATGTGGGAGCCATGATGTGCCGGGAGTCACATTGTTTCCAATGTCGCAAAACGCACACTTCATTATGTACATGTCTGATTCGCGTGTAGGCGCGGAGCGATTCCTTCGCTACAAAATGCTGACGCACTTTGACGACATCCCTGTCGACCGCGCCCCGTGATAGTGCTGCCGCGAAGGGCTGTCACGGTAACGTGAATACCTACGGGATCGCCCAGTTATTCCCGTGCATGCTTCGCACAATCATTCAATTGGTGCACACATGAAGAAAGTCGCTTTTCTGCTGATACTCGCGGTTATTGGCACCTACGGCGTCGGCCGGGTGATGCTCGGTGAGTCGGGTGCCATGCGTTTTCTCACGAGCATGGAATCGATGATGAGTGAAGGCAAAGCCGAGGAAGTCTGCGCGATGTTCCATGAAGACCTCGAAATCGAGATCTCGGATGATTCCGGCGAATCGCCGAAGAACATCAGCGGCGGAAAGCCCGAATTGTGCGACATCACCAAGGCAACCGTTGCGGGCCTGAGCATCGTGCCGCATTCGATGAACGTGGACTACACCGAAGTGAACGCCAGACAGGACTGGTTACATCCCTGGACCGGCGAGATCAGTTACCTCGAGAACCGCAGCTTCAGCATCCCTGGCGCCAGCATCACGCTGCGCACCGTGAGCCACGATGAGATCACGCTGGTTCACACCTTCTCGGGCGTGAAACTGCGCAAGCTGAAGAGCGAGGTTTACAAGGCCGACGCCACCTGATCGGTGCCTAGCCGGTTCCGCCGACCGTCAGGCCATCGATTCGCAGCGTAGGTTGTCCTACACCGACCGGCACGCTCTGCCCTTCCTTGCCGCAGGTGCCGACGCCGTCGTCGAGCTCGAGGTCATTGCCCACCATCGACACGCGCGTGAGCACATCGGGTCCGTTGCCGATCAAGGTTGCGCCCTTGATGGCCGCGCCGACCTTGCCATTCTCGATGAGATAGGCCTCGCTGGCCGAGAACACGAACTTGCCCGAAGTGATGTCCACCTGGCCGCCACCAAAATTCACCGCATAAATGCCCTTCTGCACGGACGCGATGATTTCTTCGGGGGGAGTCTTGCCGGGACGCATGTAGGTGTTGGTCATGCGTGGCAGGGTGATGTGGGCGAACGACTCGCGCCTGCCATTCCCCGTGGACGCGGTACCCGTGAGCCGCGCATTCATCTTGTCCTGCAGGTAACCCTTGAGCACGCCGTTCTCGATCAGCGTGGTGCACTGCGTGGGGGTGCCTTCATCGTCGATGTTGAGCGATCCGCGGCGGCGGGACAGGGTGCCATCATCGACTATGGTGCAGAGCTCCGACGCCACGCGCTCGCCGATGCGGCCTGCGAACGCCGAAGTGCCCTTGCGATTGAAGTCGCCCTCGAGTCCATGGCCGATGGCCTCGTGCAACAGGATGCCCGGCCAGCCGGAGCCGAGCACGACCGTCATGAGGCCGGCGGGCGCCGGCACCGCATCGAGATTCACGAGCGCCTGGCGCACGGCCTCACGCGCCAGCGCCAGCGGCTTGTCGTCGGCTACGAGCTCCGGCAGCGTGATGCGCCCGCCCGAACCCGCGTAACCCTGCTCGCGCCGTCCGTCCTGCTCGACGATGACCGAGACGTTGAAGCGCACCAGCGGTCGCACGTCGGCGGCGAGATGCCCTTCGCTGTTGGCGATCAGCACGACCTCGTGCACGGCAACCACGCTGGCCATGACCTGCTTGACGCGCGGATCCATCTTGCGCGTCTCGCGGTCGACGCGTTCGAGCCACGCCACCTTTTCGCTCGAAGTGAAGCTGCTGACCGGATCGATGGGTAGATAGAGGTGGTGGCCGCTGGTGGGCAGCACGCTGTGCATGGCCCGGTCGCTGCCGCGCACGGCGATGGCGCGCGCAGCGCGCGACGCCTCTTCGAGCGCGGGCAGAATGATTTCATCCGAATAGGCAAACCCGGTCTTCTCGCCGGCCACGGCGCGGACGCCCACGCCCTGCTCGATGCTGGCGCTGCCCTCTTTGACAATTCCATCCTCCAACGCCCAGCTCTCTTCACGCGACAGCTGGAAGTAGAGGTCCGCCGAATCCACCGAGCTCGACATGACCTGGGCGAGCGCATTGTCGATCAGCGTGTCGTCGATACCCCCCGGGCGAAGGATGAGTTCGCGGGCGATGGCGAGCGGTTCGGCGGAGGTCATGGGGTCCAAGATTTCACCGTTTCCAGGGCAATGTAGTCGTTTCGCCAGAGCGTAATGTACAGGAGCGCCAGCAGGGGCCTGACATTGGGGCGGCACTGCATGCGCACAATCTCGCCGGGCGCAATTGTGAACGGCAGGTCACGCGAACCGCACCATTTGACGCGCAGGCTGACGAGATGTTCGCCCGGCGTGAGTCCGATCTGCACGGTCGCATCGTCGCCGACTTCCGCGCGCTGCCGCCCGTCGATCAGCACGCGATACGGGTATTCGCGATCCTGCTTGCCGGACAGACGGCGGATGACGAGTACGGTCACGCCCCGGGCCTCCGCATCACGTGTTGTAGATGACCCGGTGCTCGAGCGATGGAAAACGCGCGCGGGCGTCCATGCGGCCGGCGGCGTCGATGTCCGCGACCACGCAGCCCTGGCCTTCCGGCAGGCGCGCCAGCACCTTGCCCCAGTGATCGATGATCATCGAATCACCGTAGGTCTCGCGGCCGTTCGGATGCACGCCCCATTGCGCCGGCGCGATCAGAGCGCACAGGTTTTCGATGGCGCGGCTGCGCAGCAGCGATTCCCAGTGCGCCTTGCCCGTCGGTACGGTGAAGGCCGAGGGCACCACGAACACGTCCGCGCCCTGGCGCGACATCACGCGGAAGAGCTCCGGAAATCGCATGTCGTAGCAAACGGCCACCCCGAGCTTGCCGAGCGGCGTTTCGACCACGCGAGGGTCACGGCCCGGAACGGTGTGCGCCGATTCGCGATGCGATTCGGTGCTGCCGGGCACGTCGACATCGAACAGGTGGATCTTGTCGTAGCGGGCAGCGCGCTGTCCGTCGGACTTGTACACCAGGCAGGCGGCTGCGACACGTCCGTCGGCGCCCTGGCGCAATGGCACCGTGCCGCCGACGATCCATAACTTGAGACGCCTGGCGGTGTCCGCCAGAAAGTTCTGGATGCGGCCCGCACCATCGGGCTCGGCAATCACGCGCTTGTCGCCGCTGTTCTGGCCCATGAATGCGAAATTTTCCGGCAATGCGGCGAGCACCACGTTCTGTCGCGCGGCTTCTTCGAGATGACGCGTGGCCGCCTCGAGATTGGCGTCGATTTCGTGCCCGGAGGTCATCTGGATTGCCGCAACGCGCATGCAGGCAATTTAATGGGTTGGAGTCCTCCGGTCGAGTTTGCCGCGACAGAGAAAGCCATCCTGAGGTGCCAGCAAAAGGGGACGGGGCTGGGCGGTGGAGCGTCAGCGCGCGAACGTCGCGCCTCGATCCCGCTTGCAAAGAAATACGAGATTGGGAGCTCAATATTCGAGGCGCCTCCCCATTTCCCAGCGGCGGTGGTAAGAGAAGAGACGCACGGAATTGAGGTCTTCCCACAGCGTGGAGTTACACGCCTCTTTTCCGGGCGAACGGAGCCGCGACGCGTCGGTGCACGATCGAGCGACGGGTGGCCCTGCATGCGATGAGCGAGTGGGCCGGGATACCTGGCCTCGTTAGGCACGAAGCCGATCCCTGCGTCTTCAGGACTCTTCGCAAGCTCCAAAT
>DASQJS010000299.1:0-4540 GCA_035630995.1 Steroidobacteraceae bacterium
CCGTCGGCGCCGTCGATGGCATTCGCCGTCTGCGATTCACCAGCCCGCACCCGAATGATTTCTCCGATGCGGTCATCGATGCGATGGCGGAAGTCGATGCAGTGTGCGAGCACGTGCATCTCCCGATGCAGTCGGGGTCGAGCGCGATTCTCAGGCGGATGCTCCGCCGATACACGAGGGAGCGATATCTCGAGTGCGTGGCCGAGATCAGGGCGGCGATCCCCAACGTGGCGCTCACAACCGACATCATCGTCGGCTTTCCCGGAGAAACGGGCGACGACTTCGCCGAGACTCTTTCCGCGGCCGCTGCGCGGATTTGTAATCGTGTGAAGACATGTGGGTGCTCAGGGCCTCTGATCGATCGGCACGAATTTGCGGTTTTCAGGCCCCACGTAGTTGGCCGCCGGGCGGATGATCTTGCCGTCCTCACGCTGCTCGATGACATGCGCGCTCCAGCCGGTCACGCGCGACATGACGAACAGCGGCGTGAACATGGCGGTGGGCACACCCATGAGGTGATAACTCACAGCGCTGTACCAGTCGAGATTGGCGAACATGCGCTTGACGTTCATCATGATCCATTCGATGCGCTCGGCGACTTCATACCGCTTCATGTCACCGGCTTCACGGCCTAACTTCTCGGCGACGCGCTTGATGATCACGTTGCGCGGATCGGACACGGTGTACACCGGATGTCCGAAGCCGATCACGATTTCCTTGTTGGCAACGCGCTGGCGGATGTCGGCCTCCGCTTCATCCGGCGTGCCGTAGCGCTCCTGGATTTCCAGCGCCACTTCGTTGGCGCCGCCATGCTTGGGGCCACGCAGCGCGCCGATGGCGCCGGTGATGCAGGAGTAGATATCCGACCCGGTACCGGCGATGACGCGCGCCGTGAACGTGGACGAATTGAACTCATGCTCGGCATAGAGATTGAGCGAGGTGTGCATGGCGCGCACCCAGTTCGCGGGCGGCGGACGGCGATGCAGCAGGTGCAGGAAGTGACCGCCCACCGTGTCGTCGTCGGTCTCGACGTGGATGCGGCGGCTGCTGTGCGAGTAGTGGTACCAATAGCAGAGCATCGAGCCGAAGCTCGCTACCAGGTGATCGGCAATTTCACGCGCGCCAGCGGCGTTGTGGTCATTGGCCTCGGGAAGCACGCAGCCCAGCGCCGACGCACCCGTGCGCATGACATCCATGGGATGAGTGGCCGGCGGCAGCTGCTCGAGGATGGCGCGCACCGGGGCCGGAATGCCGCGCAGTTGCTTGAGCTTGGTCTTGTAGGCGGTGAGCTCTGGCAGGTTCGGAAGCTTGCCATGGATCAGTAGATAGGCGATTTCTTCGAACTCGCAGGTCTCGGCCACCTCGAGGATGTCGTAACCGCGGTAATGCAGGTCGTTGCCGGTCTGCCCCACGCTGCACAGCGCGGTGTTGCCAGCCGCGACGCCCGAGAGCGCGACGGATTTTTTGGGTTTACCTGTGTTCGACCCGGAAGGGTTCGATTCCGTCGTGCTCATTTCTTCTCCTTCTCCGACGCGAACAGCTGGTCGAGCTTCTGTTCGTAGGCGTGATAGTCGAGAAACTTGTAGAGGTCATCGCGCGTCTGCATGTCGCCGACCACGTTTTTCTGCGTGCCGTCGCGGCGGATCGCTTGATACACCTTCAGCGCCGCGAGATTCATGGCGCGGTACGCCGAGCAGCAATGCAGCACGATATCCACGCCGACGCTGCCGAGCTCATCGCGCGTATATAAAGGTGTCTTGCCGAATTCGGTGATATTCGCCAGCACTGGCACGCCGACGGCGCCGCGCACCTTGCGATACATCGCGAGGTCCGTGATGGCCTCGGGGAAGATGGCGTCCGCGCCCGCTTCGACGCAGGCGACGAGTCGCTCGATCGTCTTGTCGAGGCCTTCGCTCGCCAGCGCATCGCTGCGCGCCATGATCACGAATGACGGATCCGGCCGTGCGTCCACGGCCGCCTTCACACGGTCGACCATCTCCTGCGCGGGAACCACTTCCTTGCCCGGACGGTGGCCACATCGCTTGGACTGCACCTGGTCTTCGATGTGCATGCCGGCAGCGCCGGCCCTGGTGAAAGACTTCACCGTCCGCGCGATGTTGAAAGCGCCACCCCAGCCGGTGTCCGCATCGACTAATAAGGGCAGCGTGCTGGCCTCGGTGATGCGGCGGATGTCGATGAGAACGTCGTCCATGGTGCTGATGCCGAGATCCGGCAAGCCCAGCGAGTTCGCGGCGACACCGCCGCCGGATAGATAGAGCGCGCGGAATCCGGTGGCCTCGGCCATGCGCGCGGCATAGGCGTTGATGGCGCCGACGACCTGCAGGGGTTTTTCGGCCGCGATGGCCGCGCGGAACTTGGCGCCCGCGGAAAGCTGGGCTGGCGTGGGTCGGCTCATAGGCCGCGAAGTTTACGGCTGCGAGCCGATCTTTACGACTGTGCGGCCGGTGACTTTGCCGTCGAGATACGCCTGAAATGCGCCGGGCAAGTCGGCGAACGCGATGGTTCGCTGCGCGATCTGCGCGAGATGACGTGGAGCCAGATCCGTGGAGATTCGCTTCCACACCTCGAGGCGCTCCGCACGCGGCGTGGCGGAGGAATTGATGCCGAGCAGGTTCACGCCGCGCAGGATGAACGGCAGGACCGTGGTCTTCAGTTCCGCGCCGCCCGCCAGGCCCACGCTTGCGATGTTCCCCCAGAAATCCACCTGGCGCGTGAGTCCCGCGAGCACTTCGCCGCCGACGCTATCGATGGCGCCGGCATAACGTGTGGGTTCGAGAGGTTTGCTGCCGAGCTGAAAGTCGCCGCGCAGAAGGACCTGCCTGGCGCCGAGCGACTTCAGATAGTCGACGGACTCGGGCTTGCCGGTGACCGCGATCACTTCATAGCCGCGCGCCGCCAGCATGTCGACGGCGATGCTGCCCACACCGCCCGTGGCGCCGGTGACGACGATGGGACCGCGCGACGGTTCCTGGCCGTTGCGCTCCATGCGATGAATGGAAAGCGCGGCGGTGAAGCCCGCGGTACCAAGCGCCATGGCGCGAAACGCGTCGAGACCCGAGGGCATTGCGATGACACTGTCGGCGTTTACTCGCGCGACTGCCGCATAGCCGCCATCGAATGTTTCTGAAAGGCCGCTGCCGGTGACCAGCACTTCGTCGCCAGGTGAAAAGCGCGCATCGTCGGACGAGTTCACGCGGCCGGCGAGATCGATGCCGCCGACCAGTGGATAGCGGCGCAGGATTCTCCCCGCTCCGGTGGCCGCGAGCGCGTCCTTGTAGTTGATGCCGGAGTACTGCACGTCGATCACGACTTCGCCGGGTGTCAGCGCTTCGAGTGTCAGGTTTTCGAAAAGGCCGGTGATTTTCCCGCCGGTTTCGTGGATACGAAAAGCCCTGAACGTATTCATCTCTATTCCCCCAGTCGTGTCGGCTAGTATCCTGCCATGAAATACGACTACGACCTGTTCGTGATCGGCGCAGGGTCCGGCGGCGTACGCGCGGCACGCATCGCCTCGCAAGCCGGCGCTCGCGTGGCGGTTGCCGAGGAATATCGCATCGGCGGCACCTGCGTGATCCGCGGCTGCGTACCCAAGAAGTTCCTGGTTTACGGCGCCGAATTCTCGCAGATGGTCGCCGACGCGCCGGGTTACGGCTGGACCCTGGGCCCCGCCTCGTTCGACTGGCCGACGCTGCGCGACAACGTGCAGAAGGAAGTCACGCGGCTCTCCGGCATCTACACCAGTAACCTCGCCAAGGCCGGCGTCATCGCGTTCGAAGAGCGGGCTGAAATCGTCGACGCGCACACCGTCAAGCTCATGAAATCCGGCGGTGAAGTCAGGGCGGAGAGAATCCTGATCGCCACCGGCGGCAGCCCCTATCTACCGGATGGATTGCCCGGCCTCGAGCTCGGCATCACCTCGAACGAAGCGTTTCTATTGAAGAAGTTTCCCGAACGCATATTGATCGTGGGTGGCGGCTACGTCGCGCTCGAGTTCGCGAATATTTTCCACGGGCTTGGCGCGAAAACCCGCATCCTGCATCGCGGCGACAAGCTGCTGCGCGGGTTCGACGACGACCTGCGCGCGCACATGCATATAGAAGTGGAGCGCGGCGGCACGCAGCTCACGCTCAAGGCCACGCTGACGAAGCTCGAAAAGGCGGGTAACGCCATTCGCGCCACGCTCTCGAACGGCGAGACCGTGGAAACGGACGCGGTGCTGTACGCCATCGGGCGCAATCCGCATACCGAGGGGCTGGGCCTCGAGCGCGCCGGCGTGAAACTGGACGAAGCGGGTGCGGTGATCGTCGACGAGTTCTCGCAGAGCTGCGTGGAGTCCATCTACGCCATCGGCGACGTGACCAATCGATTCAATCTCACCCCGGTGGCGATTCGTGACGGACACGCGTTCGCCGACACCATCTACAACAAGCGTCCCACGCCGATCGACCACAGCTCGGTGCCCTGCGCCGTGTTCGGCCGACCGCCGATCGGAACGGTGGGCCTGTCCGAAGCCGACGCC